>CBDCDJ010000007.1:4152500-4308302 GCA_965215355.1 Trueperaceae bacterium
CCTTAGCAACCCGTGAGGCTTGAAAGCGCTCGAGCCCCTAACCCTACGCTTCGCTAAAGCTGGAAAAGCAGCGGTAGGTTAACTCGGTGCGCTACTCGCTTGTTCCACCGCTCGAGCCACCGACCGGGCAAGCTCCTCTATATACGTCTGGTCCGGTCCTTCGACCATCACTCTCACCAAAGGTTCGGTGCCGCTGGGACGTAAATTAATGCGTCCGTCGTCACCCAGGGCCGTCTCCACTTTGGTCACGGCGTCTCGGACTTGAGGCAGCTCGTGCAGGCTGTTTTTTTGTGCGGCTGGAACCTTGACGTTGACGAGCACCTGCGGATACAGGGGAATCTCGTCCATCCAGGTGTGCAGCGGTTTGCCGGACTTGCGGACCGCCGCGAGGGTCTGCAACGCGGTCAACAGCCCGTCGCCCGTCGGCGACTTGTCCAGAAACAAAATGTGGCCGGACTGTTCGCCGCCTAAGTTCAGACCACGTTCTTGCAGAGCTTCGTGGACGTAGCGGTCACCGACCTTGGTCCGAACGAGGTCGACGCCCTTTTCGTTCAAATAACGCTCGACGCCCAAGTTGCTCATGAGCGTGGCGACCACCGTCTTCTCGCCTCGAGCCAGGGCGCAAACAGCCAGGATGTGGTCGCCCGTGACGAGGCGGCCCTTTCTGTCGACCAACAGGGCGCGGTCGGCGTCGCCGTCGAAGGTGACGCCGACCTCTAAATCCAGGTCCGTGACGCGCCGCTGCATCGTTTCGGGGTGGGTGGAGCCGCAGCGCACATTGATGTTGAGGCCGTCCGGGTGCGCGTTGATGACGTCCATGCGCGCACCTATCCTTTGAAAAACTTCGGGGGCGAGTTCAAAGCAGGCACCGTTGGCGCAGTCCAAACCGACCCTGAGGCCGTCCAGAAAGGGCGCGTTGTCGAGCAAGAAGTGTAGGTAGTCGTTGTTGTCGCGGCGGTAGCGCTGCGAGACGCCGATGTTCTCGCCGACGACCGGCGGCAGGTCGTCTAAGTCTTGGGCCAAAAACGCCTCTATCTCACTCTCGACCGCGTCGCTGAGCTTTTCGCCGAGTTCGTTGAACAGTTTGATGCCGTTGTCTTGGAACGGGTTGTGCGACGCGCTGATGACGACGCCGGCCTGAGCGTTCAAAGCTCGAGCGAGGTAGGACACGCCGGGCGTCGGGATGACGCCCAAAAAAATAACGCTGCCACCGCGCGACATGACGCCGCTGCCGAGCGCCTGAGCCAGCATTTGCCCCGAGCGCCGGGTGTCGGTGCCGATAACGAGACGGGGCGCGGCGACCCCTGTGTGTTTGAGCGCCTCGGTCGCCGCCACGCCGACGCGAAACGCGAACATTGCCGTTATCGGAGTCTGCCCGGCCACCCCTCGAATGCCGTCGGTGCCGAAATAGGTACGTTTTGCCATGAGGTGTATTCTAGCTTGTCGCCACCGCCCCCACAGGGGATAGACCACAGTCGGAGAAAGTCTCAGAACCCCGACCCGACACGCGTCCGCGCGAAAGTTTGCTACCTTAAAGGCATGGAAAACGTCGCAGGCACAACAAGCGCAGAAAACGCCGAGGTTGCTGAGAACACCGAGATTGCTGAGAACACGACCAGGTCGGAGATGCAAGATAAGATTCTCGAGGCCCTCAAGGTCGTTCGCGACCCCGAAATTCCGGTCAACGTGGTCGACTTAGGCCTTATCTACAACGTCGAAATAGACGACGAGGGCGCAGTTGCCATCGACATGACTTTAACGAGCATGGGCTGCCCCGTGCAGGACATGATTCAGGCCGACGCCGAACTCGCCGCTATGAAGGTCGAAGGTGTCAAAAAGGTGACCGTCGAGTTCGTGTGGTCGCCGCCCTGGAGCCCGCAAAAGATGAGCGAGGACGGCAAAAAGCAGATGCGGATGTTCGGGTTCAACCTGTAGGCAATACCGTTTCCGGTCAATTCCTAAAAGAGTTAACCCGAGTGGAACGAGAAAAATATGTATTGCGATAGGGAGCGGAAAAATTTCTACCGAGTTTGGTTAGCGTATTAGTGCAATCCGTATGAGTACGCAAAAACCCGGCGACGATTTCGTCGCCGGGTCGGGGTAAGAGCTGAGAGGTTGAAACGGCTTAGTTGTCTTCGTAAGTTACGCGGTAGATAATCCCGTTGGTATCTTCCGATATGAGCAGCGAGCCGTCGTTCATCACCAGCAGCCCGGCGACGCGCCCGAACTGCGCGTTGCCGTCCTCGAGCAGCCAGCCGGTGATGAAGTCTTCGGCACCGGTAAGCTTACCGTCGTCGTCGAAGTCTAAGCGCACAACCTTGTAGCCGGTCGCGGGGTAGCGGTTCCAAGAGCCGCGCATCGTCACAAAGGCGTCGTTGCGAAACGCTTCGGGAAACATGTCGGCGTCGTAAAACTTGAGGTTGATGGGCGCGCTGTGCGCCTGGTAGCCCAACTCGACACCGACCGTGGCGTTTTGGCAATACGCTTCAAGCGTGTCGTAGCCTTGGGGCGGCGGGTAAGGAATCGCCGTGTTGGCTTGCCGGTCGCCGTAGCAGTAGGGCCAGCCGTAGTCGTTGCCCTGCGCCAGCCGGTTGACCTCTTCGGGCGGGGTGTCGTCGCCGCGCCAGTCGATGCCGTGGTCGGCTCCCCACATCTCAGCCGTCACCGGGTGCCAGTCGAAGCCTTCGGTGTTGCGCAGGCCCGAGGCGAAGATTTCGCGCCCGGAGCCGTCGGGGTTGAAGCGGAGGATGGTGGCGTTCTCGGGGTTCGTCTCGGTGCAAGCGTTGCACGACGAGCCGAGGTCGACGTAGAGCATCCCGTCCGGCCCTAGCGCGATGGTGCGGTGGCTGTGCTGGTCGCCATCGGGCAGGTTTTCGACCAGCGGGCTCAGGTTTTCAATGGTTCCGTCCGCGCCCAAGGTGCCCTTCCACACGGTCTTTTCGCTGGCGAGGTAGACGGTGTCGCCGTCGATTTCGATGCCGTGGAGCAAGTTCGCGTCGCCGAAGTCGCCCTGGACTCTCTGCTCGTCCGCGACGCCGTCACCGTCGCTGTCGCGCAGGATGGCGACTTCGTTGCTGGCCTCTAAGGTCACGTAGACCGTGCTGTCCTCACTCTGCGCCAACATGCGGGGGCGCGTGAAACCCGATGCGAAAACGCCGATGCTGAAGCCCTTGGGCAGTTGCAGCGCGTCGATGCGGTCTTGCGTCGCGTCGACCTTCTCCGGGTTAAAAGCGTTGCCGGTGACGGTGGTCGGCTGCGGGGTGCTCGCGCCGCCCGTCTCACCCGCATCCCGAGCCATAATCACGCCGCAAGCCACCCGTGAGCCCGCGTCGCCGTCGGGGTCGGTCACACGGTCGTCGGTGCCCTCGTGAATCATGACGGCGGTGCCGCCCTCCTTGAGCAGCGGATTGTCCCCCGAAAGACTGGCTTGCGGAAAAACGACCTCACCCGAAAAACTGCCGTCGTCGTTGAAGGCGTAGTTGTAGTTTTCGCTGTCGCCCACGTGCGGCCCGTTGTCGTCGCCGTGGCCCACGTCGGTCGGGTTGTAGTGGCCGCCGGCTGCGCCTGCCGCCTCTTCCGTACCGTCGTTGTCCGTGTCGGCCGCCTCGCAGCTGCCGGTTTCGTGGATGTGGATGGCGTGCTCGCCGCCCGCGATGACGTCGTTCGGGCCGATGTCGAACCTGACGCCGACACCGCCGCCGTCCAGCTCGAGCAGCGTCGCCGTGCCGAGCGTCACCGACAGGTCCGTAGCGCTCACGATGTCGGCGCTGGCCGCCCCACTTTGCGCCGAAGCCGACATGGCTCCGAAGAACGCCCCGAACAGAAATACTGCAGAGAGAAAGTGGGCTGGTCGTTTCATGGCTACTCCGATTCTGCCAGACGGTCACAGACCCCGCGGCGTTCAAAGGGTCGAACCCGAGTCCAAGTTTTGTTCGCGCCTGACCCCGTCACGCTAACGCGGTGCAGAGCGAAAAGTCTGTCGGCGGCTTTACCAAAACTGTTTGGTGTTCCGGGACAGCTGCCTGGGCACTTTTAAAAGGATGGTTTAGAGGGAGGCAAGCGAGTCTCACCCTGCCGGCGATGAACGAACGTCGCGGGGGTCTCTCGAGCCCTCGCAAAAGTGTCACAGTGCGGGGGGACTAATGCACAACCTTTGGGGAGGAGATACGTTAGCCTGAAGTGTAAAGGACGGTTCACTCATGGACATTTTGGTTACGGGCGGCGCGGGCTACATCGGCAGTACGGTTGCGAGCGCGCTGCTGGACAAGGGCCACACGCCCATTCTTTTGGACTCGCTCGTCACCGGGCAGAAAGTTTTCACCGAAGGGCGCATTTTTTATGAGGGTGATATTGCCGACAAGCGGTTGCTGGAACACATTTTCAGCGACCACCCCGGCATCGCCTGCACGATTCACTGCGCCGCGCTCATCGTGGTGCCCGAGTCGGTTGAGCAGCCGTACCGCTACTACCGCGAAAACGTCTGCAAGTCCTTGGAGCTGTTCAAAACTCTGGAGGACTTAGGCTACCCCAACGTCGTTTTCAGCTCCTCAGCCTCGCTCTACGCCGCGACCGAAGACTTCAAGGTGACCGAAGCCTCGCCGCTCGAGCCCTCCTCACCCTACGCGCGGACGAAGTACATGATGGAGATGGTGCTCTCCGACCTCGCTCATGCAGGGTCTTTACGCGCCATCGCCCTGCGCTACTTCAACCCCATCGGCGCGGACCCCGCGTACCGCACGGGCATCCACGCCCCGGCCCCGTCGCACGTTTTGGGCAAGCTCGTCGACACGGCGCTCGGCAAGCTTGCCGAGTTCCAAATCACCGGCACGGACTGGCCGACCCGCGACGGCTCGGGCATCCGCGACTACATCCACGTCTGGGACCTGGCGCGGGCGCACGTGGAGGCGGTGGAGAGATTTGAAGACGTGCTGGCGGCGACCGGCGAGCCCTACAACGTCGTCAACTTAGGGACCGGCGACGGCGTGACGGTGAAGGAACTCGTGGCGGCGTTCGAGCGCGTCTGGGGCGAGAGCATCCCCAAACGAGACGCCCCGCCCCGGCCCGGCGACGTGGCGGGCGCTTACGCCAACGCGGACAGGGCGCGCGAACTCTTGCACTGGCAAACCGAGCGCAGCATCGACGAAGGCATCGCGAGCGCCTTGGAGTGGGGACGGCGGCGCGAGGAAATTCTAGGCTACGCCTGAGCGTTGAGAGATGGGAGAAAAAGCCTGTGACTTTTCTGCTCCTTTCTCGTACTTCCCTACCTTCCTCGCCCAACCCCACTTGTTAAGCTGCACGAATGCCGCAGCGCTTCGTCGTCTTTCTCGTCTTCCTCGTCGCGTACTTTCTGTCTTACTTTTTGCGCTCCACCAACGCCGTCATCGCCGAAGACTTGGTAAAGGACTTGTCGCTCACGGCGTCGCAACTGGGCTTTATGACGAGCTTGTTCTTTGCCGGACTGGCGGTCACGCAGCTGCCCTTCGGCGCGGCGCTGGACCGCTACGGGGCGCGTTTCGTGACGCCGCTGCTGATGTTGGCGAGCGTGGCGGGTTGTTTGCTGTTCGGCTTTGGCACGTCGTTCGCGGTGCTCGCCCTGGGAAGGGCGCTTATCGGCGTGGGTACGGCGGGCAACCTGATGGGCGCGCTCAAGTCGTTCAGCGGTTGGTTCGGGGGCAAACGGTTTGCGCTCGCCTCGAGCACCTACCTAGCCCTCGGCTCGACCGGCGCGCTGGTCGCCGCGACGCCGCTGGCTGTCTTGAGCGCGCGTTTCGGCTGGCGCAGCGTGTTCTTGCTCGGCGCGGCGGTGACGCTGCTGAGCATAGGAGCTTTGGCGCTTTGGGCCAAGGACGCGCCCGGCCTGAAGAAGCTTAAAGCCCAGCAGGGCGGGTTCGCCGACATTTTCCGTGACCTGCGCTTCTGGCGCATCGCGCTCCTGAACTTCGCGGTGGTGGGCAACCTGTTCGCCTACCAGAGCCTGTGGGCGGGGCCGTACCTGACCGAGGTGCTGGGTTTGGAGCGCGTCGCCGTGGGCAACTTTCTCCTCGTCATGAGTGGCGGCGTCACCCTCGGTTACGCCGCGGCCGGGTTTTTGGGAAGCCGCTTCGACCTTGCCAGGGTCATCGCGACGAGCGCGGGGGTGTTCGCGACGGTTTTGGGCGGAACGGCCCTTTTCCAAGCGGCTTGGCCGCAGTGGTTTCTGGTCGCGCTGTTCGGGGCCTTCGGCGTGTCGGCGGCCTTTGCCGTGCTGATGTTCACCCAAGTGCGGAGCATCTTCCCGCTGCACCTCACCGGGCGGGCGGTGACGGCGGTCAACTTGTTCGGTTTGGGGGGCAGCGCGCTGTTGCAGTGGGGGCTGGGCGTGCTGATTGGCAGCTTTGCACAACAAGGCGGGGTCTACCCACCGCAAGCGTACAGCGCGGCCTTCGCGCTCAGCTCAGCCTTGTGCGTTTCGGCCCTCCTGTTCTACTCACCCCTGCTGCGCCCGAGAAGCTAAAGCGAAAAAAGCCACGACCGGTTCGAGCGGCCGCAAGAAGCGTGCTACACTCCCTTCTCATGGGGAAGCTGGTGGTGCTAGGGGACTACGCCTGGGACGTGCTTATCCGGACCGACCGCGACCTGCTCAGGGGCGGCGACACCTTGGGGGAGGTGACGCTGAGCCCGGGCGGCAGCGCCGCCAACGTGGCGGTGTGGGCGCGGCGCTGCGGTCTGGCGACGACTTTCGTCGGCAAGGTCGGGCAAGACCGCTTCGGCGGACTGGCTCGAGAGGACTTGGAAGAAGAGGGCGTCGAGCCTCTTTTGACCCGCAGCGACGCGCACCCTACCGGCTCGGTCGCGGTCTTCGTCGACCCCACGGGCGAGCGCTCGATGGTGTCGGGACAAGGCGCGGACTTTTACTTATTGCCCGCCGAACTGCCCGAGGCCGCGTTGCAAAGTGCCCAACACCTGCACCTGACCGCTTGGTCGTTCTTCAGCGACCCGCCCCGCACCACCGCGCGGCAAGCTGCCGCCATCGCGACGGCGGCGGGCGCGACCGTGTCGTTCGACCCGGGCTCGTTTCAGATGATTTTAGAGCTGGGCGTGCCGCATTTTCTGGACTGCACCCAGGACTTAGGCCTCGACGTCTTTTTCCCAAACTTGGAAGAGGGTCAAGCGCTGACCGGTTTGGACGAACCCGAGGCGGTCGTCAGGGCTTTGGCCGAGCTGTACCCCGGCGCGCTCGTCGCGCTCAAGCTCGACGCTGAAGGCGCGCTGGTGCTGGACCGGGGCCGCGTCAGCCGGGTTGCGGCCGCCACCCAGACCCTGCTCGACGCGACCGGTGCGGGCGACTCGTTCGCCGGAGCGTTTCTGGCGCGTTACTTGCAAAACCGGGACGCCGCGGCGGCGGCGCGGTTCGCTACGGGCGTCTCGGCCTGGGTCGTCGAGCGTCTGGGCGCCAGGCCCGAGCCGGACGCCGCGCTGGCGGAGCTGTTGCACGCTCACGGCGCTTAGAGGTCGGGACCGAACGCAGAAGCGAGCAGGTGGCCAAGCGTCGACGCTGAGGTTTTTCATGACTGTGCGGACTGCTCGAGCGGCAGTCGGCCCAACTCCGGCAGACAAGTCGCACGCGCCTGTCCACCTCGCCCCGATGGGCTCGGGCGTCCCGCCAAAACCGAGCGTCCGGCCCCGCGGTGGTAGCTCTCCCTACCGTCGCCGACACGCAACGGCTGTAAGGTAAAGCGTGCTCGAGTTCTTGGGAAACACCCCGGGTTCCTTTACCGCTTTGGTCATGTCGCTCGACTATCTGGGTATCGCACTGCTGCTTCTTTTTCTGGCCCCCGAAGTGGTGCTGCCGTTTGCCGGTTTTTTGGTGGCGCGCGGCGATTTGAGCTTTGTGGGTGTCCTCGTCGCGGGCACGCTCGGGGCGCTGGTGGGGCAGTTGTTTTTTTACGGCGCGGCTCGAGCCCTCGGTGAGGCGCGCGTGCGCCGTTTTATAAAGCGGCGCGGTCACTTCGTCCTGGTGCGAGAAAGCGACCTCGACAGGGTTTTAGCGCTGTTCGAGCGTTTCGACGTGGGCGCTCTGGTGTTCGCCCGTTTTGTGCCGACGCTGCGCACGCTGGTGTCCATACCGGCGGGTTTTTTGGCGGTCAACCTGTGGCGGTTCACCCTGCTGACGGCTGTGGGAACGCTGCTCTGGAACGCCGTGCTCGTCGCCGCCGGGCTGCTGTTGGGGCGCAACTGGCGCGCGCTGCTTCCCTACGCCAACGCCTACGGGTGGGTCGTTCTGGGTGTCTTGGTCGTCGGCGGCGCGTATGTGCTGTGGCGCCGCCGTCACGTCAGGTCGCTGGCTTAGCTTAGTGTTGACGTCCCCGAGTGTGTGGCCTGCTCGAGGCCCGCGTGGGTTGAGGTCTTTGTCACACGAGGTGAACCTTCTTCCCATGTCACCTTAAAAAATAAGGTATACTTTTGACGCACGCGGGTGTTTCAAACCAACCCACCGGGTGTCGAGGCGAGGAGACAAAGATGAGCGACGAAAAACAAAAAAGTCTGAGCAACACCCTGCTGCAAATCGAGAAGCAGTTCGGCAAAGGAGCGGTGATGCGGCTGGGGGACGAGACCGGCCGACTGGAACAAGGGGTCATCTCCACGGGCTCGATGTCGGTGGACCTGGCACTGGGGGTGGGGGGACTGCCGAGGGGCCGGGTGGTGGAAATCTACGGGCCCGAATCCGGCGGCAAAACCACTTTGAGCCTGCACGTGGTCGCCGAAGCCCAACGCACGGGCGGGGTGGCGGCCTTCATCGACGCCGAACACGCGCTCGACCCGCAGTACGCCAAGGCCATCGGCGTCGACGTCGACAACCTGCTGGTTTCGCAACCCGACACCGGCGAACAAGCTTTAGAGATCACCGAACTCTTGGTTAGAAGTGGCGCGGTCGACATCATCGTCATCGACAGCGTGGCGGCACTGGTGCCGAGAGCCGAAATCGAAGGCGAGATGGGCGACTCTCACGTCGGCCTGCAAGCGAGACTGATGAGCCAGGCCCTGCGCAAACTCACCGGCATCTTGTCCAAAAGCCACACGACCGCCATCTTCATCAACCAGATTCGTGAGAAAATAGGCGTGATGTACGGCAACCCCGAGACCACGCCGGGCGGTAGAGCGCTGAAGTTCTACGCCTCGGTGCGTTTGGAAGTGCGGCGCAAGGGCGACGTGAAGTCGGGGGCGGACAAGGTGGGTAACTTGACCCGCGTGAAAGTCACCAAGAACAAAGTGGCGCCGCCCTTCAAGGAAGCCGAGGTCGAGATCATGTTCGGCCGCGGCATCGACAAGCTGGGCGACCTCATCACCATCGCCACCGACCTAGACGTCATCAACAAGTCGGGCTCCTGGTACGGCTACAAGGACACTCGGCTGGGCCAGGGCAAGGAGAAAGCGGCGCAGTACCTGCAGGACACCCCTGAGCTTATCGAAGAGATAAAGCAGCAGGTCGTCGCGGTGCTCAAGGGGGAGCCGGAGAAGGTCGAGGCGCGAAGCAAGGTCAAGGGCGGCGAAGAGGCCGAGGCGAGTCTGTTTGACGAGTGACCCTGCGTTTTAGGAGTAGGCTGGGTTCAAGATGGTAGACCTCAAGGAAGTGTTGGCCTACGCCCTCGGGGGGAACGTGCCCGAGGGCTTTCTGGATCACCTTATCCGGCACCGCGACGCCTGGGACGTAACGTTCGTGGCGCGGCTGAACGACCTCGCCTACGAACTTCGGCCCGACCTGGCCGTTTGGGAAATCGTCACGGACGACGTGGGCCGTCTTTACGAATACCTGTTGCCCCTCGTCGGCTCGGAGCAAGACTTGTCCTGAACGCGGCCTTTTTCGGCTGTGGCTTAAAAATCGGCTCGAGCCCTTTGAAAAAGGCCGTCAGTTCCGAAATAGCTTGACGGCCTTTTTCAAACCAAAAACAGCTCCGACTCAGCTCCGCCCCTACAGCGGCAGGTTGCCGTGCTTCTTGTAAGGCCGCTCCTCGTGTTTGTGCGCCAGCATTCGCAAATGCCGGATAAGGTGCACCCGCGTGTCTTTTGGGTCGATGACGTCGTCGATGTAGCCGCGCGCCGCCGCCCGGTAGGGCGTGTCGAACTTGCGCTTGTACTCGGCGATTTTTTCGGCTCGGGTCGCTTCGGGGTGTTTGGAACCGGCGATGTCGCGGCGGTAGATGATGTTGGCGGCACCTTCCGCGCCCATCACTGCGACCGCCGAGGTGGGCCAGGCGAGCACCACGTCCGCGCCCATGTCGCGCGAGTTCATGGCAAGGTACGCGCCGCCGTAACTCTTGCGGACGATCAAGGTGATTTTCGGGACCGTCGCCTCGGCGTAGGCGTAGAGCATCTTCGCGCCGTGCCGGATAATCCCGGCGTGCTCCTGCGCGACGCCGGGCAAAAAGCCGGTCACGTCGACGAGCGTCACCACCGGCACGTTGAAGCAGTCGCAGGTGCGGATAAAGCGGGCCGCTTTGTCTGAAGCGTCGATGTTGAGGGTGCCCGCCAAGTGCCGCGGGTTGTTGGCGACGATGCCGACCGCCTGAGCGCCCAGGTGTGCAAAGCCGACGATGATGTTTTTGGCGAAGCCCGGCTGAATCTCGAAAAAGTTCTTATCGTCGACGATCGCCTCGATGACGTCGGTCATCGGGTAGGGGCGGCGCTGGTCGGGGTGGACGATTTTTAGGAGTTCCGGCGTGCGGCGCGTGTCCGGGTCCCGGGTCGGTTTGAGGGGCGGTTTTTCTTTGGCGGACTGGGGCAAGTAGCTGAGCAGCTTGCGGACGTTCTCGAGCACCTCTTCGTCGTCCTCAGCCTCCAGGTGCGCCACGCCCGAGGTGCGGGTGTGCACGTCGGCCCCGCCCAACTCCTCAAACGTCACGTCTTCTTTGGTGACAGACCGAATCACTTCCGGCCCGGTGATGAACATGTACGACGAGCCCTTCGCCATCAGCACGAAGTCGGTCAGCGCCGGGCTGTAGACCGCGCCGCCCGCGCAGGGCCCCAAAATCGCGCTGATTTGCGGCACCACGCCCGAGTAGACGGCGTTGCGGTAAAACACCTCGCCGTAGCCCGAGAGCGAGTCCACGCCTTCCTGGATGCGCGCCCCCGCCGAGTCGTTCAGGCCGATAATCGGCGCGCCCGTCTTGACGGCCAAGTCCATCACTTGGGCGATTTTTTGGCCGTGCATCTTGCCCAGCGAGCCGCCCAGCACGGTGAAGTCCTGGCTGAACACGAACACCGTCCGGCCGCCCACTTGCCCGTAGCCCGTCACCACGCCCTCGCCGGGCGCGTCGACGCCCGTCATGAGTTCGCCGCCCGCGTGTTCGGTGAACACGCCGAGTTCGACGAACGAGTCCTCGTCCAGCAAAGCCGCTACGCGCTCTCTGGCGCTCAACTTACCGGCCTCGTGCTGCTTTTTGAGCCGGGCCGCGCCGCCGCCCCGCTCAATCCGCTTGCGCCGCTCTTCCATCTCCGCGGTGAGTTCGTTCATCCAAACCAAAGTATCGTCCGACAAGGGGGCCTCCAGGTATCTCGTCAGAATACCCGATTGGCGTGGGCTGGGCCGAACGACCAGCAAACAGCGGCTTGGGGCGAGCTTTTGAAAAGGGTCAGGTGTTTATAAAACGTGTGTGCAAAAAGCGTTTGCACCTCGAGCCCTGCACCTGTCCAGCGTCTGTTTGAAGCTTCAACGAAGCCCTTGACGGTTGGCTTTTAAGTTTTTCAGCTGAGGGCTTGTCGCTGAAAGCCTTCTGTGAAAGTCACGCTCGGAGCGGCACTCACGTTGTCTTGTAAGGATGAGTACAAGTCTTGAGCTTTATGCCACTGACTCTCATTATTGGCTTTCACTACTTACAGAGCGGCCCGCTCAAGGTCGGCGCGCTGCCGGGCTCGAGCAAGGTCACCACGCGCGTCTCGTCGGGGTAGATGAAGCCCAAACAGCGCGCGAGCTGTTCGCGGTAGCTCGTGTCCGCGGCGTGGTCGACGACCGCCTGCAGCCCGTCGATTTCAAACTGCAGGGCGCCGATGTCCTGGTGCAAGCGCGTTACCTCTTGCCTGCCGGCGAAGCTGCGCCACGCCTCGACCCCGAGCATGGTCACGGCGTGCAGGCTGCCGACGGCGGCCAGCAGCAGAAAGAGCATGTTGACGCCGCGGTTTTTGGGGGTGACGCGTGACCGCGCGCCACGCCCCGCTCCCCCCCGCGGGATGTCTGCCCCTGCAACTTTGCGTCGCCGGACCGTCATACCTCCACCTCTTGCAGGGCCAAGGCACCCCGCAAAAAGCGGGCGGCGTCCTCGGGCGGGGTCGGGTTGACGTAAAAGCCGCTGCTCCAGTCGAACCCGCTGTGTTTGGTGAGTCGGGGCAACAGTTCGATGTGCCAATGATACCGAGAATCGTCCTCGAGGGGTAGGGTATGCAAAATCAAATTGTAGGGCGGCCGGTCGAGCGCCGTGTTTAGGGCGCGCACCGTGTTTTGCAACAGGTCGGCCAGGTAAGGCACCGTGTTGCTCGCCAGCGCGGTGAAGCCGCTGGTGTGCTGGCGGGGCAACAGCCACGTCTCGAACGGCGTTTTCGAGGCGTAAGGGGCCAGCGCGACGAAGTGCTCGTTGTAGCTCACCAGCCGCTCTTTGCCCGCAAGTTCCGCCGCGACGACGTCGCAGAACAAGCAGCGGGCGTGGCGGGCGTGGTGGTCCTGCGCGGCCGTTTTTTCTTCGTCCAACCAGCGGTTGCCGACCGGCACCGCCAAAAGTTGGGCGTGCGGATGGTGGTAAGCCGCGCCCGCCGCCGTGCCGACGCTGCGGGTGAGTTGCACGTGGCGGACGCCGGGCTTGCCCGCCAACAGTGCCAGGCGCTCGCGGTAGAGCTTGAGCAGCTCGGTGACGTGCGCGGCGCTCATGCGGTCCAAACTCATGCCGGCGTCGGGGTGGTCGACGACGAGTTCCTGGTAGCCGCTGCTGGCCGCCGACACGAACAGTTCGTCGCCGTCGGGCTGAAACGGTTTGTCCGCCTCCAGCAGGCTGTTGTGTGGCTCCAACACCCGCACGCGCCAGTCCGGGGCGTTTTCGCCGGAGCCTGCCGGTCGCAAGGCGCGCAGCTCTTTGCCCAGCCGCGCCTCGCCGCCCGGCGACAAAGGTGAGGTCGCCGCCGCGCCCCCGGCGCTGCCGAAATCCGAAGGCTCGAGGCCGCGCTCGGGCGAGATGATGACCCAGGCTGGGCCGAACGGGTCTTTGCGGAACTGCGGCATCAGGGGCGAGTGTAGCAGCAAGCCGCCGCCGCGTGACGTGACAAAGCTTATCCGGGCTGGGGCTTGGAGTTTGGTTGGCGTGGCTTGGTCGGTGCGCGGACGTGTAAGAGGGCCGCGGAAGCGAGCACCGTGTAAGAGTTTCGTCATGTTCGGTGTCGTATTCTCGGCTCGGGCTGGCGATTGACACATAAGGAGCCGACATGGCCTTGACAAAAGCCTCAACGAGCGACAGGACGACCGAGCTGCTCGGCAGCGCCAAGATCCTCCTCGTCGACGACGAGGCCGTCAACCTCGTTTTGCTGACGCGCATCTTGAACCGGGCGGGCTACAGACACGTCGAGGGGACGAGCGACCCGCGCCAAGCGCTCGAGCTGTTCGAGCGCTTTCAACCCGACCTCGTTTGTACCGACCTGAACATGCCTTTTGTGAGCGGGATAGAGCTGCTGACGCTCCTGACCCGGCGGCTAGGCGACGCGACCTACCTGCCCCTGCTCATGCTCACCGCCGACACCAACCCCGAGGTCGAGGAGCGGGCGCTGGCCGCAGGCGCGAAAGACTTTCTCAACAAACCCTTCAAGGCAAACCAGATCAAGGTGCGGGTCGCCAACTTGCTCCACACGCGTTTTTTGCACTTAGAGCTTAAAAACCACAGCGAAAAGCTCGAGCACAAGGTGCGCGAACGCACCCTCGAACTGGAAACGGCTCGCCTGGACGTGCTCGAGCGTTTGGCTTTGGCCTCGGAGTACCGGGACTACACGACCGGCCAGCACACGGGCCGCGTCGGCGCACTGTCGGCGCAGCTCGCGCAGCGCTTGGGCTTCAGCGGGGCCGACGCCGAACTGCTCCAGCGGGCCGCCTCGCTCCACGACGTCGGTAAAATCGGCATTCCCGACGACGTGCTGCTCAAACCCGGTAAACTCTCGGCGCAGGAATGGACGGTGATGAAAACGCACGTCGAACTCGGTGCCAAGCTGCTGGCGCACGGCGGCTCGAGGCTCGTCCAACTCGCCGAAACGGTCGCCATGACGCACCACGAACGCTATGACGGCAGCGGCTACCCGCGCGGGCTGGTCGGGGACGACATCCCGCTGAGCGGCCAGATAGTGGCGGTCGCCGACGTGTTCGACACCCTCACCCACGTTCGCCCCTACAAACCCGCCTGGAGCGTGGCCGAAGCCCTGGCCGAAATCAAAAGCCAGCGCGGCAAGTGGTTCTCGCCCCGCGTCGTGGACGCGCTGTTGGCAGTGGTCGCGGTGGAGGGCGGCTCGGCTTGGAGTCTAGCCGAGACGGGTTTGACAAAAACAGGATTGGCGGAGACAGGGCTGGCAGAGACGGGGCTGGCAGAGACGGAACTAGCGGCAGGGACCTTGACGCTAAAAACTTGACGGCTAAAAACTTCAGTCGTTAAAAACTTGGCAGGGGAAGTCTAATGGCAGAGCGCCGAGGAACCAAAAGTGCTGCAGACAGCGAGAGGCGTGCCGTGAGGCGGCGCGGCGTCGGGCCCTCTTGTCCAGTTCTCGTATGGCCGCGCCGCCGATTTGTTAGCCTGAGGCGGTGAACGTCTTGTTTGTGGTTGCGGGGGTGGCGCTGCTCTACTACGGCGGCGAACTGCTCGTCAACAACGCGGTGCGCTTGGCCGGGCGCCTGAACGTAAGTTCGGTAGTCATCGGCCTGACCGTGGTGGCTTTCGGCACCAGCGCGCCGGAATTGGCCGCGACCCTGGCCGCGACCTTGCAGGGTCTGCCGGAACTCGCGCTCGGCAACGTGGTGGGGTCGAACGTCGCCAACGTGGGGCTTATCTTGGGGTTGACCGCGCTGCTCTACCCGTTGCAGAGTACAGCACGTTTTGTGCGCCGCGAGGTGCCCATCATGCTGGGCATAAGCGCGCTGCTCGTGCCCGTCTTGTGGGACGGCGTGGTGGGGCGGCTCGAGGGCGCGCTGCTGTTGGCGGTTCTCGGCGCTTACTTAGTTTACCTGCTCCGGGCGCAGCCGGACGCGGTCGAGACGCCCGCGCTGGAAGGCGCGGCTCCCCTGTGGCGCTCGCTGCTGCTCGTCGCGCTCGGCGTAGGGCTGCTCGTGCTCGGCGCGCGGCTGCTCGTGCTCGGCGCGGCGGCCCTCGCCCGGGCTTTCGGCGTGCCGGAAGCCGTCATCGGGCTCACCCTCGTCGCCTTCGGCACCAGTTTGCCGGAACTCGCCAGCAGCGCGGTCGCCGCGCTGCGCAAAGAGACCGACATCATTTTGGGCAACATCGTCGGCTCGAACATCTTCAACGTCTTGGCGGTGCTGGGCGTGACCGCCCTCGTCACCCCGATGCGCAATTCGTTCGAGCGCGCCGCACCCGACTTGGCCGTGATGTTGGCGTTCAGCGCGGCGGTGCTGGTGCTGATGTTCCGCCACAGCCGCTTAGGCCGGGTCGGCGGCGGCGCGCTGCTGGCCGCCTACCTGGCTTACGTCGGCTACTTGTTCGTCGGGTGAGTGCTAAGACGCCGAACTCGAGCCGAGGCCGACCTACCAGACGCCTGCTCAGCGACGTCGTCAACGGGTCTCGGACCTCCGGAGCCATACGTGGGTCGGACAGCTCGGAGACCTCGGCCGTGCAGTGGAGACCTTGGTTTCGGGGTGGGGCGAGGCTAAAATCGGAACACGGCGAGATGCCGTTCGAGCGAACCCGCACCCTCATGGCGGGGGCGAGCACCTGCGACTTCAGGTACGAGTGAAACTAGCCGCGCTCGAAAAGAACTTAGAGCACGTCCCACTTGGTTCCACCTAAAAAAACCCGCCCAAACCTCCGAAGCTTCCTCCTCGCGCGCCCCATCGGTTAGAGTAGACCGTTGTGATTCGCTCGCTCGCTCCCGACGAACTGTCCTGGTTTCTGAGCCAGTACTACCGCTTCATCGGCCACGGCGACCCGCGCGGCCTGGCGCGGCGGGTTTTGGAGCGCGCCCGCGACCTCGACCACGAGGCGGTGCGCTCGTTCGTCTACAGCGACGACGCGACCCGGTTGCCCAAGGCCGGCTTGAACGTGCTCGCGCCCCAACCCGACGCGGACGACCAAAACCTGTACCTCAGCAACCTGTGGTTTGAAGACGACGCGGCCCACTTGCAGCACTTGGTCACCAAGCTGCTGGACCGCCACCCGCACGAGGCGGCGCACGTGCCTCTTTACAATTTTTCGGAACAGCGCGTCGCCCAGCTCAGACCGGTGTTCGAGGCTTTGGGGTTCGGGCTCGAGGGCGCTCTCGACCTGGAATTCAGTTTGTCCGACCTGCCGCCCTTGGGCTTGCCGCTCATCGTCGAGGCCTGGAGCCACGAGAGCGACGCGGGCTTCCGCGAGGTTTACGAGGTGGCCGAAGAAGCGGTGAGCGACGCCCGCTGGGCCTGGCTGAAGCGCTGGCGCGGCCGCTTTTTGCCGGGTTTGTGGTTTATCGCCCGCGAAACGCTCGACCTGCCGCCGGTCGGTTACGCCTTTTACGGCGCTGAGCAAGAGGGCATTGACGGCGTGTATTACCTGACCGCGGTCGGCGTGTTGCAAGAACACCGCTTCTCGAGCGAGATGTTGCGGCGGCTCGTCTTGTCGAGCCTGCACGAACTCGCCGCGACGAGCCCTTTAGGCCGCGTCGAGACCACCCTGCCGACCGGCGACCCCAAACTCATCCAGATTTTCGAACTTTTGGGTTTTGACACCTTCGACCGTTACCAGCGGTTTATCAAACGGCCGGAGTAAGGGTAAAGTTGTCACCGACGAAGGCGAGAACGTCGCTTGGCCTGAGGTTTGAACTTGTCAGCCGACGGTTGAGGTCGCGATGCGGGTAGCAAGAAAGCTCGAGGGAGGTTTTTGATGAAGACTTGGTTGCGGTGGGTGTGCCAACTGGCGCTGTTCGGTTTCGCTTGGGGAGTCGCTCAGGGTACGCCCCTCACCTTTGTTCAAGATGCTTGCACCACCGCCGACCTCGTCACGCCGGTCGGACGGGTGTGTGGGCGGCTCGTCGAGGTCGAGGGTAATCAAGCTGAGGGTAACCAGGTCGAGGCTTACCTGGGCATTCCTTACGCGGAGTCGACCGCGGGGGCCAACCGCTTTGAGCCGCCCGTTCCCAAAGCGCCCTGGGCGGACACCTTTCGGGCAACCGCGTTCGGGCCGATTTGCCCTCAGAACAAACCGCCCGACCAGGGCGTCCAGGGTGAGGATTGCCTGTCGCTGAACGTGTGGCGTCCGGTTCGCGCCTCACCGACCGGCCCCCTGCCGGTGTTGGTGAACATTCACGGTGGGGCCTTTGTGGAGGGCTCGAGCGCTCAGCCCGGCTACGAAGGCTCCAACCGCCCGCTGCGTGACGGCGCTTATTTAGCGGCGACGCAAAACCTGGTTGTGGTCAGCATGAACTACCGTGTCGGCGCTTTGGGCTCGTTGGCCGGTCGCGCCGGGCGCACGGGCAACTACGGCCTGAAAGACCAGCAACTCGCGCTGGAGTGGGTGCGCGACAACATCGCCGCGTTCGGCGGCAACCCCGACCTCGTCACCCTTTCAGGTGAGAGCGCCGGGGCGCAGTCGGTGGGCTTGCACTTGCTGTCGGTGCCGACAAGCGCCCCGCTGTTCGAAGCCGCCATCATGCAGAGCAACCCGTTCGGGATTCCTTTCAGAACGTTGGAACAGGCCGGGTCCACGGCCGAGCTGTACCTGCTGGCGGTCGGCTGCAAGTTCCGCTTCGACCAGCTGGGCTGTCTGCGGGAAAAAACGACCGAAGAGTTGCTCGCCGCGCAGCAAAGCGGGTCTTTAAGCCTAACGCTCCTCGACTACGGCCTGGCTGCTTTTTTGAACTGGGCACCCGTCGTTGACGGCGAGTTCGTCACGTCGCAGCCCATCACGGTGGCGCAGCAAGAAGGTTTGAGCAAACCCACGCTGATGGGCACCAACACCAACGAAGGCACCGTTTTCTTTGCTACGCCGGGCGCCAAACCCCTCGGACTGTTCGGTTACGCCTCGTTTTTGCGCACCCTGCTCGGGGCCGACAACGCCGCGCCCATCATGTCGGTTTATCCGCGCAATCCTTCGGGTGACAACACCGACCAAGCCATCAATATCAGCACCGACTACCTGTTCACGTGCGGCAACCGAGCCGTCGCTCAGGCTGCTCAAGCGCCCCTTTACCTCTACCAGTACACCCACGTGCCTTCGTTCAGCATCTGGCCCGACATTCCCCGCTGCGCCAATGAGAGCTGTCACGGCGACGAGTTGGCGTTCGTGTTTCACTCGGCGGCAGGTGAAATGAGCTTCACGCCTGAAGAAGAGCAGTTGTCGCAGCAGATGGCGAACTACTGGGGCCGCTTCGCCAGCATCTTCCACAACCCCAACGGCGTCGGGCAGGATGAACCCGTATGGCCGAGCTTCAACCGGTCGAGCGAGTACCTGCAACTGGACGTTCCTCTCGAGGTGAAAACGTTGGACGACGGGGTGTGCAGCTTCTGGAACGCGTTGGGCTACCCCGTTGAGCAAGTTGACGAGCCTTTTTGACTGGCTGCGCCCGTCGTCACTCGAGCCTCTCGCCGCAGCCCTGAAACGTTTCACCGTCGAGCGTTACAGTGACCGTCGCCTCGTAGGTGAAGCCGCTCATCAGGTCGGTACAGCTCGTCTCGTCGAGCCTGACGCGCAGGTCGTAGGCCGCGCCAACCGCGCGGTACGTCGTGACGCCCGTGGCCGCGTCGGTCTCCGGGGTTGAGGCGGGGGCGACTATCTCCGGCTCGCCGAGATTCTCAAAGCGCAGGTCGCCCGCTTTGGTCAGCTCGAGCCGCCAGAACGGCTCGGTTCCGGTCGCGCGGAACACGACTTCGCCCCCGGCCGCTCGCACCACACAGCCCTCGAAGGTCTGGCCGTCGACCTGCAAAAGCGCCTCGTCGCCCTTGTTCCAAAACGTGACGCCGCCCTCCTCGAAGCGCGCGCCGGAGGCGGCGCGCACCTGGGGCAACACGAGGCTGCGCCCCCCGAAGCGCTCGGGCAACACCAGGCCGACCTCGCCGGGGCCGGTTGTGACGCTAAAAGTAAACGCCGCCTCGTCGGGCGGCGTGCAGGTGAACTCGACGGTTTGCCCCGTCTCGAGGGGCGGCATCCCGCCGGTCGGGTCCATCACGCGCTTGACAACGATTTCAACAGGGTCACCGGGCGCACCCTCCGTGATGACCGGATAGGCGGTGTCGCTGGTCCAGAGGAGGCCGCCCGCGCCGTCACGAATCTCGGCCCGAACGACGTAGCGGTTGCGCGGGTCGATGTGCGCGGGGTCGTAGCTCAGCTCAAAGGGGATGGGCACGTTCTCGCCCGAAGTGGTGATGGTCTGGCTGTCGATAAGGTCCGCCGGGGCGTCGGCTCGAGACACGTCCTGCAACGTCACCCGGACGACGCTCCCCGGCGGCAGCGCGACGCGCTCGCGGTAAGTGACGACCCCCGTCAAGCGGCCCGACCTCTCTTCTTCGCTCGTCACGCCTGCGGAGGAAACCGGCGTGAAAATCATCGTACCCGGCTCGACGACGGGGTAAAGCACCAAGTTCTCGCCGTCGAATGCGTAAGAACTGCTGCTCACGACCTGCTCGAGAAACGCTCTCTCGAGCGACCCAGGCGGGCAAGCGGCGCGGGTCATGGCTGACCCGCCGACGCGCAGCCCGTTCTCACCGAACGTCTGAAAGCTCGCCCGGCCCCGGTTGCAGTCGGCCTGAATAGCGATATGGCCGTCCGCTAAAAATTCGACGGTGTAGTTCGAACTGTCCTCGAGCCTCTCGGTCCGCCACTGCCAAACGGTGCCCGTCAGTGGTTTTGTCACAGAAGTTTCGGCCTGCTCGCACAAGACGATGCTCCCGTCGGGCGCGCTTCCTGTGTGGACGTCGTAATCCCCGTCTGGCCCCTGCAAAGTGATTCGGTAGCCCGGCGTGACGACCTGGGCGTACATCATGCCGGGTTGGGGGCAGCCCAGACTCGCGTCGTTCCACTCGACCGGCTCGAGGCTGACGAGGGTCAGGTCGGTCGCCGCCACACCCATTTCCGCCTCGACCTGCGCCTTGGCGCGCTCGAGCAAAGCCTGCTCAGGCTGAGATAAGTTGGCGGTAGGGTCGCCCATTTGACTTCCTCCTGGGTTCGTCGTTTCTGGGTTCGTCGTTTGCTCGAGGTCGCTCCGGTTCGCGCCCACGCCGACCTCGCCGCAAGCCAGCGCGGGTGTGTCCAGGCTCGAGCCGTAGACCATCACGAAGTAGTCGCCCGTCACCACCGATCTTGTAAGGCAGGTCGGTCGCCGTGATGCTGGCGAAGGGGTCTTCGGGGACGCTGTCGCCGACGGTCTCCAGTTCGCGCTACCAACGGTCGCTCGGGCGCGCAGTCGCCCTCGTAAAGGGCCGCCGCGTGCAGGTCGCCCGGCATGAAGGCCGTTCAGGGTAAGGACGAGTTCGGCCCTCCCCTCCGGCGTTTCTCGCACCTGAACCACACCGTCCACGGTGCTGTCGTCGATGGTATAGACGCCGTAACTCTCCTGTTTCAAGGTGTCGGGGCTTTGGGTTTGAGCCCAACTCCACGAACTTTGGACTGCAACGACCAGCGCGAGGACAAATAGTCTGTTCATCGACCAACCTCCTGAGTGAATCATGCAACTGCGTAACTACGCGCTCCGACCCTACCGAGATGTCGCAAAGGCTTTGCTCATGGTAGCTGCTGAGATTGTCGCACCCTGGAGTAAGCGGGTCAAGGGAATGAGGCTTGAGGCTCGAGCGCAACGAGGTTGTTCGCACCTCCGGTCGACCCGTCGAAAAGTACTCCTACCGTTTTCGGTTTGCACAGCTCGGGCGTCTTTACCGGAGGTCCGTCTTTAGAAGGTGGAGCGGCCTTTTGACCTTTGGCTATACTTCTTGCCATGAGTCTACTTCTCCGCTGGGGCTTGAACGCCCTGGCCCTCTACCTGACAACCTTGCTCAACGTAGGTCTGTACTTTGCCAACCCGACGCTTGGGGCGGTGCTCGTCGCCGCGCTCGTGTTGGGACTCGTCAACGCGGTGGTGCGGCCGGTCATGATTTTCCTGACGCTGCCCCTGACGGTTCTGACCTTGGGTCTATTCTTGCTCGTCGTGAACGCGCTCTCGGTCGGCATCGTGGCGGCGTTGACGCCGTTGAACGTGACCGGCTTCGGCGGGGCCGTTTTGGGGGCGCTCGTGTTGACGGTTATCAGTACGGTGCTCTCGAGCCTCATCGGCGAGCGCGAAAGACGTTAACTGCCTTCGGGCAGGTACTTGCGCCACACCGGGTCGATGCTCGGCAAAATCCCGAAGGCCGAGCTGAAGACAAACCTCGGCCCGTAGGGTTTGCGCTTTAGGAGCATGTTCGCTTCTTCGGGCGTGCGGTCACGTTTTTTGGCGTTGCAGCGGCGGCAGCAGGCGACGACGTTTTCCCAACTCGTCGCGCCGCCGCGCGAGCGCGGCAGCACGTGGTCTAAAGTCAGGTCGGTCGAGTGGAGGCCGCAGTACTGGCAGGTGTTGTCGTCGCGGCGGAACACGTTTTTGCGGTTGAAGGCGACTTTTTGGTGCGGGGGCCGCTTGACGTACTTTTTGAGCTTGACCACGCTCGGCACCGCGAACACTTGACTCGGCGAGCGCAGCACCTTGGCGCTGTCTTCGACCCGTTCGGCCACGTCCAACATGAGCAGCGCGACCGCCCGCTTGACGCTGCAGACGTGCATGGGTTCGTAGCTCGCGTTGAGAATGAGGACCCGTGCCGAGCCGAGGTTGGTCAGGGGCTCCAGGGCCAACAGTTCCGCCTCGGTCACGAACGGGTCGAGCGCGTCGAAGTTGTCGACCAAGGTGTCGAACGGGTCGGTCAGGTTGTCAGCGAAGTCGTCGGCGGCGCTTCCTCCTGGGGTTGGCTTGAGTATACCCTATAAAAAACGTGTCAGGCGGACGTAAGGTCACGTAAGGAGTAGGGCGGGAGCAGGAAAGTCAAGAGTGCGTCCTTCGGATACCCCTACGACCTCCGCTCGAGCCCCAACGCGACCAAACGCGCCACGAGTTCGCCGTAGGACAGGCCCGCCGCTTCGAAAAGTTTCGGGTACATGCTCGTCGTGGTGAAGCCGGGCATGGTGTTGATTTCGTTCAAGAAAAGCTCGCCGCTCTCTTGATAAAAAAAGTCGACGCGGGCTAAACCGGCCGCGTCGACGGCCTCGAAAGCGCGCAGGGCGAGGCTGCGGCAGCGTTCGGCAACCTCGCTGGGCACGTCTGCCGGGATGATCAGGTCGGCGCGGCCTGCAGTGTACTTCGCCTCGTAGTCGTAGAAGTCGCTCTCAAAACGGATTTCGCCGACCGGGCTCGTTTGGGGCGCGTCGTTGCCCAAGACGCCGACCTCCAACTCGCGCGCGCCCACCACACCCTGTTCGACGACGATGCGCCGGTCGTGCCGCGCGGCCTCGTCCAGGGCGGTGCGCAGACTTTCTTCGTCCGTCGCCTTGCCGATGCCCACCGACGAACCCAAGTTGGCCGGTTTGACGAACCTCGGGTAGCTCAAAGCCTCGAGGTCGCCCACCACCGCCGCGGGCCGCGCCTGCCAGTCCGCGCGCTTGACGCCCCGGTAGGGCACCTGCGGCAAGCCGTGCGCCGCGAACACCGCCTTCATCATGAGTTTGTCCATGCCGACCGCGCTGCCGAGCACGTCCGCGCCGACAAAGGGCAGGCCCAGCAGTTTGAGCAAGCCCTGGACGCTGCCGTCCTCGCCGCGCGGGCCGTGGAGCAGGGGAAAAACGACGTCGTAGCGGCCGGGTTGGAGGGTCTGCAGCGAGGTTCCCGCCGCGCCCACCTCGACCCGGCCGGCACCCAGAGCGCGCTGTGAGGCTGCCCGTGAGAGCAGTCTGCCCGTTTTGTCGATGACGAGCGGCGTGACCTCGAGCCCGTCCCCCGCCGCCGCCACGACCGAGCGCGCCGAGGCCAGCGAGACCTCGTGCTCGCCGGACTGGCCGCCGCAGAGCAGCAGGACTCGAGCCTTTATAACCCGGTCCTTTTGTGTAAATTACACATTATGTGTAGTGTAATGCGCCACGGCTACACCGGTCAAGAGGGCGCGGGTCGAGGGAGGCGTGACGGTTGACCGGCCGTTCAGCTCGCCAACCCTTAAACTTGATACTTAGAGAGTGGGCTGGTTACGAAACCTGTGACCGAGGAGTACAGCATGACTTTATGGGCAACCGAAGCGCGCTTGGAAGAGGTCGAGCGAGGCGTATTTTCATGTCCCCAGTGCGAGCGGCAGCGGCGCTACCGCTACTTTCAGGTGCCGACCTACTTTACCTTGTTGAACGTGCGCCTTTTCAAAAACGGCCTCGTCGCCGACTACGTCGAGTGCCGCGCTTGCAAACGCCAGTTCGCACCGAACGGCGTCAGCCTGGCTCCGTCCAAAACGATGCTGCCGCAGATGCGGGCGGCGTAAACGCCGGAAAAAACTCAGCGGCGAAACCCGTGCGGTTGGACACTTCACCAAACTTTTTTCAAACGGTTAGGTAAGCGGCTATACAAACCTTGGAGGAGTTGAGTCGGTAAGGTTGAGGCACGTAAAGACCACTAAGGGAGGTCATCGTGCGCAAACTAGGGCTCATTCTTCTCGCGGCGTTGCTGGTAGGCTCCGGCTTCGCCCAAAAGGGGCCGATCACCGTCGGCTCGAAAATCGACACGGAGGGCTCGGTGTTGGCCCAGGTCATTCGGCTGATGCTCGAGGCCAACGACTTTACCGTTAACGACAGAAGCGGCTTCGGCACCACCTCGGTCGTGCGCGAGGCGCTGCTGGCCGGCGAAATCGACCTGTACCCCGAGTACACGGGCACCGCCCTGACTTTCTTCGAGAACCAGGACCTGCCCGAAGGCGTGGCGACGAACGCCGAAGAACTGTACGACACCGTCAAAAGCCTGGACGCCGAGAACGACGTCACCTGGCTCGGCCGCTCGCCCGCGAACAACACTTGGGCCATCGCCGTGCCGGAGACCCTGGCGCAGGAAAACGACCTCTCGACCATCGCCGACCTGGCGCGCTACATCAACGACGGCGGCGAGTTCAAACTCGCGGCCAGCCAAGAGTTCGTCGACCGCGAAGACGCGCTCAAGGCGTTCGAGGCGACTTACGGCTTCGACGTGACCGACGACCAGCTCGTCATCCTGGCGGGCGGCAACACCACGCAGACCGAAACCGCCGCGGCGCAGGGCACCGACGGCGTGAACGCGGCGATGGCCTACGGCACCGACGGCGCGATTGGTGCGCTCGGGCTGGTTGCCTTAACAGACCCCGAGGGCGCGGTCGCGATTTACCAACCCGCCCCGGCAGTCCGCGCAAGCGTGTTTGAACAGTACCCCGAACTCGCCGACATCCTGGACCCCGTTTTCGCCACGCTCGACGAAGCGACCCTGTCCAGTCTCAACGGCCGCGTCGCCGTCGACGGCGAAAGCCCCGAGGCCGTCGCGCGAGACTTCCTGACGACCCAAGGTTTTTTGCAGTAAGCGGCACTCGGTAAAGATGAAGAGGTTGGGCCCAGTGCGCCAACCTCTTTTTTAATTTAGGATTGATTCATGCAGGGCTGAAGGAAGTACCGAGGACCGAGTGAGAAAGTACCGAGTGGAAAGGGAGTAAAGTCACAAACTTTTTCTCCTTTGTTCCCCTGTTCAAGACAAGCTGTTCGAGGCATTTTCCAGCCGAGGAGACGGTCGTGAGAGAAAGCGCAGACTTGTGAACGCCCGAGCCCGCGTCAACCCGGTCGCCCTGGTCGGCGCGGTCGTGGGCGGGCTGGCACTGCTCGAGCTGCCCCTGTTCAGCCCCGGCTGGCTGCTCTTCAAAGCTAACCGAATCGTGCAGGGCGACGCGTACGGGGCCTTTGGCCTGTCGCCCCTGTGGGCCTGGGTTTTGCTCGCCTGTTGGCTGCTGACCGGCGGGGTGGCCCTGATAAAAACGCCCGCTCGCCCCTGGCTGGTGAGCGGGCTCGCCGCGGCGGCGCTCGTGGTTGCACTTTTGTCCGTCTCTCAGGGCACGAGCGCACTTCTTCAAGACGCGGCGCGGAGCGCGAGGGTTTCCCTGCTCGGCGGCGTGTGGCTGACGCTGTTGGCCTACTACGTCTGTCTTTTTGGAGCCCTGAACGAGGCGCGCGGCAAGCTCTGGACGCGCGCCTCGATGGTCGCGCCGGGGTTGCTGGTCGCGGTGGCGCTGGTGGCAACCGGCACACTGGGCGAACTGGGGCTGGCCCGCGAACTCGCCAGCCAAGGCGGGGACTTTCGCGCTGAACTGCTGCGGCACCTGGCGCTCTCAGGAACGAGCGTGCTGCTCGCAAGCCTCATCGGTTTGCCCGCCGCGATTTGGGCGGCGCGGCGCGACGAGGTTGCCTCAATTGTGCTCCCGACGGCGAGTTTGCTGCAAACGCTGCCCTCGCTCGCGCTGTTCGGAATAATGCTCGGGCCGCTGGCGCGGTTGGGGCAGGGTCTGACGGTGGGAGGTGCCGCACTCGTGGTCGTGCTGGGAAGTGTGCCGGCGCTTGCCCTCGGCCTCGCGCTGTGGCGCTGGGGGGAGGGGTTGGGGGCTCGAGGGCGGGGCGCGGTCACCATCCTCATCCTCGTGTTGGCCCTTGTTCCCGTTTCGCTCCTCACGGTGATTCTCGCCGTGGTCCTGAACGAAGTCATCGTGGCGCTCTTCAGCCTCGACTGGCAACTGAACTTGTGGCAGGGTTTCGACGCGCCCTTGTCAACGCTGGGCGTGCGCGGCATCGGCACGGCCCCGGCGCTCATCGCGCTCACGCTGTACGCGCTGTTGCCGATCGTGCGCAACGCCTATACGGGCATCAAAGAAGTCCCGCGAGCCGCCGTCGAAGCGGGCCGCGGCATGGGCATGAGCACGGGGCAAATCCTGCGGCGGGTCGAGTTGCCGCTGGCGCTGCCGTTAATCGTCGAGGGCTTGCGCGCCTCGGCGGTCTTGACCATCGGCATCACCACGGTCGCTTATCTCATCGGCGCGGGCGGGCTCGGCACCTTTATCCAGCGCGGCATCGACCAGGTGGTGCCCGACCTCATTCTCCTCGGCGCGATTCCGATTATCTTGTTGGCGCTGCTGGTCGACGGCCTGTTACGACTGGCGGGCATCTTCCTCACGCCGCGCGGTTTGCGAGGTTAACGTGATACGGCTCGAGGATTTAAGCAAAACCTACGGCGAGGTTTACGCTGTCCGAGAAGTGAGCCTGAACGTCGAAGAAGGTGACCTCGTCGTCCTCATCGGCCCGTCGGGCTGCGGCAAAACGACGACGCTGAAAATGGTCAACCGCCTCATCGAGCCGAGTGCGGGCAAGGTCTACATCGGCGGGGACGACACCGCCACGCTCGACCCGCAGACGTTGCGGCGCGGCATCGGCTACGTCATCCAGAGCATCGGCCTGTTTCCGCACATGACGGTGAAGCAAAACATCCAGGTCGTGCCGGACTTGCTTCACTGGTCGAAAGCGAAGAGTGCGGCTCGAGCGGACGAGCTGCTGGAACTCATCGGGCTCGAGCCCGGCCGCTACCGCGACAGCTACCCGCGCGAACTCTCCGGCGGGCAGCAGCAGCGCGTCGGGGTGGCGCGGGCGCTCGCGGTGGACCCGCCCGTCCTGCTGATGGACGAGCCCTTCGGCGCGGTCGACCCGCTGACGCGCGAGCGGCTGCAAGACGAGTTTTTGCGCTTGCAGCGGCAACTCAAAAAAACGATTCTGATGGTCACCCACGATATCGACGAGGCCATCAAACTCGGCGACAAAATCTGCGTGATGAACGCCGGGCGAATCGAACAGTACGACACGCCCGAAACGATGTTGAGCGAGCCCAAAACCAAGTTCGTCCGGCAGTTCGTCGGCTCGGACCGCGCCCTGAAACGCCTCAGCCGCATAGGGGTACGCGACCTCATGGTCGAGGTTTCCATGTTGAGCGTGGACTCGAGCGCCGAGGAAGCCGCAGCCGCCCTCAAACAGTACCCGACCGTCTACATCACCCAAAACGGCAAACTCCTCGGCTGGCTCGACCGCAAGGCGTTTCGGCATGAACGCAACGTCGAGCAGGCTTACACCCACGTCGACGTAGCAAGCTACGCCGTCACCGACGACGACGACGCGCGCGACGCCCTCTCACGGATGCTCTCGCAAGGCGTGGTGTCGCTGCCGGTGGTCTCGAGTCAAGGTGACCTGCTCGGCTGTTTGGACCTCGTCAAGGTCGTGTCGCTCACCGCGGAGACGCAGGACAGTGGGACGGAGTTGTGACGGCGACAGCGCAAAAAACAAAAGCGCGGGCGTCGAGAAACCCCTGGCTCGGCTTTGGGCTCGCCGTTTTACTGTTTGCCGCGTTGCTGTTCCTGTTGTCTCAACAAACCTTGTGGGCGACGTTTTTGCGCGCGCTCTTTCCCGAGCAGCGCACCGTGATGTTCGAGCGCGCGACGCTGTTCGCCCTGACCCTCCAACACCTCGTCATCGTGGGCGTCTCGGTTGGGATTATCCTCGCCATCGGCCTACCCCTGGGCGTGTGGCTCACCCGGCCGAGCGGGCGGGCGTTTTTGCCGCTGGCCTCGAACCTCCTCTCGGTCGGGCAGACCTTTCCGCCGATTGCGGTGCTCGCGCTGGCGCTGCCCTTTTTCGGTTTCGGACTCCAACCGACCCTCATCGCGCTCGTGGCTTACGGGCTGCTGCCGGTCACACGCAACACGATTGCCGGGCTCGAGGCCGTCCCTGCGACCCTGAAAGAAGCGGCTCGAGGCATGGGCATGGGGCCGTGGACGATGCTGCGCAAGCTCGAGCTGCCCCTGGCAACCCGCGTCATCTTGGCGGGCGTCCGCATCAGCGTCGTCTACACCATCGGCACGGCGACGGTCGCGCCGATTATCGGGGCGGGGGGTTTGGGCGTGCCGATTATCGCCGGTTTGGCGGTGCGGAATTTGGCGCTTGTTTTAGAGGGCGCGTTGCCGGTCGCGCTGCTGGCGCTGGTGGTGGACTTCGCCCTGAGCCGTTTGGAAGTTGCGTTGACGCCGCGGGGGTTGGTGGAGGAGGGGTCTTAGGACAAGGCTCAGGGATGAAGTTTTTAAAACGTTGAACTTTGCTGACAATGAAGTCATGTTGGTTTTAAACGCGACCCTCGAGACAAGCCAGCCAGTTCTGCTTATCTTGCCGAATGTTCGACAGCCTTCTAGCGCGTTCGGCTTTTCCAAGCGCGAGTGCCCAAGCCCACGTCTCGCGGTAGCTCGCTCGCAAACCGGACTCCCACGTGATGATTTCATTCGCTGTCTCGAGCTTGAACAACTCCACATAGGCGTCGTATAGAAAAAGGTTGAGTAAGCGGCGTGTATCACGGTGAAAATCGTCACCGCGCTCAGCTACGATATCGTTATCTACCAAAAGACGATGACCCAGCTCATGAACGAGCATTGCTGCTTTAATAGTTTCTGGGTAGCTCGCTCTCAGCATGAGTGGGTGAGAACGACTGATGCCCTCATGGACAGTGGCAGTGATGGAGGCTGTTACAAATAGAAGCTGTGTCAAACGTTCAAAAACCTCGAAAATGTTGAACTGCAACCTTTGCCAAATAACCTCATATTCCCCAACTGCCTTTTGAAGCGAGGCGTCCTCGAGTTGGGGAGAGAATTCAAGCGTGAGCAAAAAATCACCTAGTGTCTAACTATCATTATAGGCACAGGCGACCATCAACAACCAACTCGAGCGGTTACCCAAATCCTTTAAGCCGTCTTTTGCAACCTTTGCCGCAGCAGGCTCGAGGCCAAAGGAACTGGACAAACGGCTACAGCCCACCAAAAAACGTTACCCTTAACCTATGACCGACGCCCCCCAAACCCTCGAGGGCCGGGTTTCGATTCGCGCCTGCCTCGTCAGCGGTAGCCGTGAGGTGTTCGAGATTCTGTTGCAGCGGAGCAAGGGCGCAAAGTTGGCGGCGCTCGAGAAGCGCGCCAAGGAAAAGCGCGTCCCGCTGCGCTACGTGTCCGCGGACGAGCTGGCGCGCCACACCTCCGGCAGCACACACGGCGGCGCGGTCGCGCTGGTGGGGCCGCGGCGTTTTATGCCGTTGGAAGCTTTGGGCCAGGGTCCGCAGGCCGCTTTTTTAGCCATGCTCGACGGGGTGGAAGACCCCTACAACTTCGGCCAGGCCGTGCGCGCACTCCACGCGGCGGGGGCGCACGGTTTGGTGGTGCGCCCCCGCAACTGGACGACGGCCGCCGCGACGGTGGCGCGCGCCTCGGCGGGCGCGTCGGAGTTTTTGCCGATGGCGGTGGCGACTTCGGACGAGGCCTTGGTGGCGGTCATGAAAGCTCGGGGTGTCCGCATCGTCTGTACCGACCTGGGCGCCGAGACCGTCTCGCTTTACGAAGCGGACCTGACCACGCCGCTGCTCGTCGTCGTCGGCGGCGAAAAACGCGGGGTCAGCCGCACGCTGCTGGACAGCGCCGCTATAGTGGTGCAGGTTCCCTACGGTCGCAACTTCAAACAGGCCTTGGGCACGACGCCCGCCGCCTCGGTCATCGCCTTCGAGGTGTTGCGGCAGCGGCGCTACGGCTAGACTGTTGGCGCGGAGGCTCTTGTGACAAAAGCGGACCTGATCATCACCCACGCGCGCGTGTTCACGCTCGACCCGGAGAACCCTACGGCGGAGGCCGTCGCGGTCACGGGCGACCGGATTGCGTTTGTCGGCAGGGAGGCCGACGCGCTTCAACTGCGCGGCCCGAACACGCTTGTGTTTGGCGGCGGCGGCAAAACGCTGCTGCCCGGCATCGTCGACGCGCACTTTCACTTGCTGTGGGGCTCGTTGCGGCTGGACGATATAGCGCTTACCGGCGTGCGCGGCCTCGGCGGGTTGAAAGACGCCGTCGACACTTACCGAGCGGCAAACCCCGATAAAACTTGGCTGCGCGGCTCCGGCCTCAGCTACGACGTGTTGCCGAACGAACGCCTGACCCGGCAGCACTTAGACGCCCTCGAGCCGAACCTTCCCTTAGTCCTCACCTGTTTCGACTTTCACACGGTCTGGTGCAACACCCCGGCCTTACGAGCGGCCGGAATCCTGCACGGCGCGAACCCCGTCGGCAACGCCGAAGTCGTCCTCGGCGACGACGGCACGGCGACCGGCGAGCTGCGCGAGTTCGAGGCGATGCACCTCGTTTACGACCTCATGCCCAAACCGAGTGCGGCGGAGAAGATGCGGCTGCTCGAGCGGGGCCTCAAACTCGCCCACGCTTGCGGCATCACCAGCGTGCACAACATGAACGGCGATGCGGACGAGTTCGCGCTCTACCGCCGGCTCGACGAGCGCGGCGCGCTGAGTTTGCGCGTGTATGTGCCGTACCGGCTGAACCCGCACGAGTCGGTCGAGGGAGCCGTAAACGAGGCGGTCGCGCTGCGCGACGCTTACCGCAGCGACTTTTTGCGGGTGGGTATGTTGAAACTGTTTATGGACGGGGTGGTCGAGTCGTTCACGGCCTACTTGACAGAGCCCTACGCCGACCTGGCTTCGACGGGCGAGGCGATTTTCAGCGCCGAACACTTCAACGAGGTGGCGCTGCGCGCCGACGCGGCGGGCTTGCAAATCGCCGTCCACGCCGTCGGCGACGCGGCGGTGCGGCGCACCCTGGACGGCTACGGGCGGGCCCGGCGCACGAACGGCCCGCGCGACAGCCGCCACCGCGTCGAGCACGTCGAGCTGTTGCATCCCAAAGACGTCGGCCGCTTCGCCGAGCTGGGCGTCGTCGCCAGTCTGCAGCCCTACCACTGCACCCGGCCCGAATTGGGCTACCTACCCTCGTGGCTGCGCCACGTTCCGCAAGCGCGCTACGGCGACAGCTTTCCCTGGCAAAGTTTACGCGCCGCTAACGCGCACCTCGCTTTCGGCAGCGACTGGCCGGTGGTGAGCATGAACCCCTTTTTGGGTTTCGACGCGGCCGTCAACCGGCAACCCTGGGCGGACACCCTGGCGAGCGAGGCGCAGACCTTGGAGCAAACCTTGGCCGGCTACACTCGAGACGCCGCCTACGCCGAGTTTAGGGAACACGAAAAAGGCACGTTGAGAGCGGGCCTGCTCGCCGACCTGGTGCTGCTTTCAGACGACGTTTTCGCCCTGCCCCCCGAAGACCTGGCCCAGCTCAGCGCCGAGCTGACCGTCTGCGGGGGTAACATAGTGCATCAGTCTTAAATCTGAACAGCAGTGTGAGGAGGTAACCGTGAAACTCGTCGTCGCCATCGTTCAGGACAACGACGCCGCTAAGCTGCGGCAAGAACTGACCCGCCAAGGGTTCAAGTCGACGAAGTTGGCTTCCACGGGCGGCTTTTTGCGCGAGGGCAACACGACGTTTCTCATCGGGGTGGAGGACGAGGCGGTCTGGCACGTCAAGGCGCTCATCCACAAAGTTTGTAAGGAGCGCACCAAGCTCGCGCCGTCGAACCCGTACTTTAACGGCGGCGAGAGCGTGTACGCGGAGCCGGTCAAGGTGAAAGTCGGCGGGGCCGTGGTGTTCGTGCTGGCTTTGGACGAGATGGCGCGGCTTTAGGCGGGTCCGAAATCACGGGATTTCGGCGGCAACACCAGGTCCATCAGGTACTCGTCGTAAAACCGACCTCCGTTGGAGAACGCTTCGCGCTCCGTCCCGTAGATGCTGAACCCGAACGACTTGTAGAGTCGAACGGCGGCGCTTTGGCCCGTGACGACAGTAAGGTGGAGCCTGCGCAAACCCAAAGCTCGAGCCCGACCCAAAACCTCACCTAAGAGCGTCCGCGCGACACCTCGCCCCCGAAAATCCGGGGTGACATAGAGACCCGCGATCAAGCCGCAGTGCTTTTCGTTCTCTTTAAAACGTGCAAAGCGAATGGTCCCGACGAGTTGAGCGTCCGCAAAAGCCCCGAGGATATAGCCGTCCTCGGAGGGTTGGAGGCGTAAAGCCAGCTTCTCAACCGAAAGTTTTTCTTCCTTGCCGAGCGGCGTGCCGAACGCGGGCGGTTGCTCGCGTAGAGCTGCCAAACGGAGGGTTCGGTAGGCGGTCACGTCGGCGGGCGTCAGGGTTCTTAGCTGCATGTCGTTGCAAAAGCGTAGCACGTGCCGCCGTCCAGCTGAGCGGGGCGGGTCAGCCGGTCAGAAGCAGCAGCAACCCCGTGCAAACCAGTACGCCCCCGGCCACCCGCTCGAGCCTGCGCCGGGCCGCGTCGTTTTCAAAAAACCGCTTGGCCCGCTCTGCCAGGTAAGCGTAAACCGTTTTGACACCGCCCACCACCGTCACGGCGACGAGCGTGATGAGAAGAGTGTCGCCGAGGAACACGCTCGACATGTCCACGAACGCGGGCAGCAAACCCATGTAAAACAAGATGGCTTTCGGGTCGCCCAGGGTGAGAAGCAGACCGGCAAAAAAGCTCGAGGTTTCCTCGCCCTTTGTGCTCCTCGGCGCGTCGGTAGCTTTCGGCTGCGGCTTGAAAGCGGACAGGCCCATAAAAATCAGGTAGGCTCCGCAAGCGTACTTGACCAGGGCGAACAGGGCGGCGTACGAAGCCAGCTCGGTAAGGCCGTAGACCGCCAGCACAATGAACACCACATCGGCGACGACGATGCCGCCGACCATCCACAGACTCTGTTTAAAACCCGCCGTCAGCGACCTCGAGACGACGGCGACGTCGCTCGGGCCGGGGGTGACGGCGAGGACGAGCAGCGTGCCGAACAGCGCGGCGAAGCTAGCAAAGCTCAAGGCAACCTACCAGCGCAAACTCACCCCGAAACGCACGCCCTGTTTGGCGGTCGAGAGGTCCAGGCCCGTCTCGAGCCGCACCAGCGGTGAAAAGGCGTAGCCGAGGTTGAGGCCGATTTCGGGCAGGGGCTCGAGCGACGCGTCCCGGTAAAGGTCGAGGCGGCCGGCAAGACTGAATTCCAGAGCGCCCAAGGTGTAGCGCACGTCGAACTGGTTGCGCAGCGACACGTCGGCGTCGAGGTTCAAGCTGCCGATTTCGTAGCTGGCGAAAACCTCGTCGCTCAGGTAGCCGCCCAAGCGCAACGACACGCCGAAGTCGTCGTCGCCGGTCAGCAGCGAGCCCAGCGGCGTGGTGCGAATCTCGAGCAAGTCCAGGCCGAGCGCGTCGCCCAGGCCGCGCTGCAACTCGGACAAGATGAGAAAGTCGACCGCCGTGTCGAGCGCGCCCTGGGCGAGCGAGCCCACCACGTTGCCCTGGGCGAATTCGGGCGACTCGAGCCTGCCCAGGGTCAGCAGCGAGAACAGTTCGGGCTCGCTCAGGGGCCGCGTGCCGGGCGCGCCGCTGAGTTCTATGACGGCGTCGCTGCTCAAACTCGGGGTGACGTCGACCTTGACGGGGTTCGGTCCGTCCGGGTTGGCGGCCACGCCGCCCGTGAGGCTGAGCGTGACGTCGAAGGTGCCGCCCTGCGGCTCGACGAAGTCGATGTCGGCGAGGCCGCTCAGCACCTGCTGTTTGTCGAACTCGGTGGTCGCCGCGATGTCCAGGGTGGGGTAGAGGCCTTGGGCGGGCTCGAACGCCGCGAGCGCTCGGTTAAGCGCGAAGTCCCGCCCGGCAAAGCGCACCGTGCCCCGCAAGCCCCGAACCGAGCCGTTCAGGGTGGGTCGAGCGGCGGTGCCGCCCAGCACCAGGTCGACGTCGCCGAGTTCGCCGGAACCGAAGTTTTCCGAAAAGCTGATTTGCTGCGGCGCTTTAACGCTCAGGTCGTCGAAACTGAGCCGCGCCAAAAAGGGGCTGCGCCCGCCCGGCGTCTCGGTGCTCGAGACCTCCCGGTTTGACACGGGACTGTCTGGGACAGCGCTGGTCTCGGCGGCATCGTTTGTGATGTTGTTTGAAGCGGCATCGCCCAAAGCGCCACTGTCCAAAGCGCCACTGTCCAAAGCGCCACTGTCCACAGCGGCATCGTCCACAGCGGCATTGCTCACAGCGGCGTCTGGGGCCTGGGGGTCCGTCGGTGCAGCTTTACGGCTTTCTAAGTCGAGCGCGGCTTGCCGCACGAACAGCGAGCCCGCCAGGTGAAAGCGGTCGTCCCGGAAAAAGTTCAGGTCCGCGTCGGTGACGCTCGAGGCCAGGAAGTAGCGCGGTGCGCGCAGGTTTAAGGCTTGGCCGGTCAAGCGCAGGTCGAGCGGGCTCAGGGTGCCAGCCAGCTCGAAGGGGTTGCCGAGCACGCCGGTCGTGGCAAGCCGCCACGGCTCGCCGGGCCGCACGCTGACCGTGCCCGCGACGTTTTGCAGGGTGCCCAGGACCGGCACCTCGGGGTCGCCCTGAAAACGCAAACTGAGGTCGAAGCGGCGCGGCGCGGCCAGCTCGACCTGCCCGCCGCCGTCGAAGGCGAGGCTGCCGGTCAGCGGCGCGACCCCGTCCAGGCGGCCCGAAGTGACGAAGTCGCTGTCTTGCACGGTGAGCGTGGTGTCGTTCAGGCGGTAAGCCGAACCGCCCAACCTTATCTCCAACTCGGGGCTGTCGGCCCGCACCACCGGGTTGACGAGGCTGCCGCCGGTGACGAGGCGCAGGCTGCCGAACGCGCCCACTTGCAGACCGGCCAACGGCGGCACGAGCCGCAGCAGCGGGCCGAAGTCGGCGTCTTGGGCGTCGAAGCGCAAGTTGAGGAGGTCGCGCGACGCGACGCCGCTCGCCTGCCAACGGCCGACGCCCTCGAACGACGCTCTCTCGACGCTCAGCGCGCCGTTCTCGAGTTCGAAACTGAGGTCGCCTTCGGTCACGACGCCGCCCTCGGCCAACACGAAGCGCTCGCTCGAGAAGCGCACGTAGCTTTTCGCCAACACGCCCCCGGGAACCTCGAAACGCAGCGCGCCGCTGAGACTCGCGCTCACCTCGCGCGGCCCGGCTGCAGCCGCGACGGCCTGGTGGAGCGGAAAGTCCACGAACCTCACCAGGCCGGCCACGGTGCCCCCGGCGCGGCTCAGCGCAAAGGTGCTGCGTCCCAGTTCGCCTTCCGCCTCGACCCGGCCGAGCGCGCCGCCGAGCGTCACCGTCAACGGCAACACGTCGCCCGTCACCGTGACCGGTGCGCTCAGCCGCCCCGACACCGCGCCCTCTCGCAGCGCCGCCTCGCCGGTCAGCGGCGCGTCCACGAAGGGCAGAACTCGAGCCACCCAGGGCACGTTTTTCGGGTCGAAGTTCTCAAAGCTCGCGGTGAGGTTTTGCGCCGCCGACCCTCGGGGCACGTAGCGGCTCGGCACCACGCTCGCCCAGCCGAGGCTGCCGCTTAAGTCGAGGTTGCCGTCGCCCAAAGCTAGGTCGGCCTCGCCGGAGAGCGCCGCGGGCGTAAGGGTCAGCGCGGCGTCTACGCGTGCGTCGCCCAGCGCCGGACCCGAAAAAAGGGGGAAGTCCGTAAAGCTCACGCTGCCGTTCGGGCCGAGCGCGCCGTCGTAGGTGAGCCGAGCCTGAGCCCGCCCCGTGGGCAAGTCGAGCGCGGCGTCCAAAGTACCGTCGCGGGTGGCGAAACTGTAGCGGGCGTCCAAACGGCTGCCGTCCCCGGCGGCGCTCACGCTCACAACGTCGTCCGCCAGGGTGGTTTCGAACGCGAGGTTCGTCAGTGCCGCCGACCAGGGCAGCGTCGCCGCCGCGGCGGCGTCGCCCTGCCAGCGGCCGCTCAGCCGGCTCGCTCCCGGGGCGAGCGTGCCGGTGAGCGAGACGCTGCCGGCGGGGGTCGGCAGGCTCAGGTCGCGGACCTCGGCGTTCAGACCGGCCTTGACCAGGACGCTGCCGCCACCGCCTCGTAAAACGAGGCCTTCGGCTAAAACGGCGGGCAACGTTGCGGGCGCCACTTTGGGCAGCGCCCCCGTCAGGGCGAGGCCGGGCACCTGCAGGGTCAGCGCCAACACGTCCGGGTCGGGCGTGGTACCGGCTGCCGGGTCGGGTAAAGCGCTCAGCGTGGCGCGGACCGGCCCCACGGCCAGCTCGAGCGCGCCCGCGGCCGTCAGCAGACCGTCCTCGGTACCGAGAAAGAGCGTGTCCTCGCCGGCCGTCAGGGTCAACTCGGGCGTGGCCGAAAGCGTGCCCGCCACTTGTAAAGGTTGCTCGAGAACGGGGGAGACCAGGTCGCCCGTCACCGCCAGGGCGGCGGTCGAGGCCGCGACCGTCCCGTCGAACACGGTCGCGGGCGCGGCCACCGGGTTGAGGCTCAGCGCCGCGGCCAGCTCGGGCGCGGCCAAGGGGCCGCGTAGGTCGCCGGCCAAACGCGCCGTGACCCCGCTCAGGCTGAAGGCTTCGGCGGCGAGGCTGCCCTGCCAACCGTTTGCCGCCGAGCCGCGCGCGTCCAGGGAAAAGCGGCCACCGAGCAGCGCGGCGTCGCTCGTCACGGTGACGGTTCCCCGGCGGTAGGTGAGCGCCGCGGGCAGGGTGAACGTTTCGCCCCGGAGGCGGCCCCCCAGGTCGGCGTCCAGTTCGGCGCTCGTCAGGCTGCCCCGGCCCGTGACCTCGAGGGCCAAACCCCCCGGCAACGCCGCGCCGAAGCGCGTCACGCGCCAGGCGACGCCGTCTTGCAAAACCACGGTGGCGGCGACGCTGTCGCCCCCCAGGGTCAGCGTGCGCCCGCTCGAGCTTACCTTCACGTCACCGACCTCGAGCGGACCCACTTTCAAGTCTCGCAGCGTGCCGCCGAGGCTCGCCGCGCCGCCCGGCGGCCAGCCGGCGCTGAGCGCGACGCTGCCCCCGAGGGCACCGTTCAGGGCGGCCAGCGGCCCGCGCAGCTCGAGCCGCGCGGCGGGGACGAGGTCGAGGTGCCAGCCCTCGAGCCGCTCACGGCCCGTCAGGCTCAAACTGTCCCCGCCCGCAGCCGGCGCGCGGCCGACGGTGAGCGCGTAGTCGCGGTAAGCGACCTGTCCGCTGGCGACGAAGTCGGCGTCGCCCAAAGTCACGGCGAAGTCGCTGCTCAGGTCGCCGACCTGCAAGGTGCTCGTCACGGCGTAACTGTCTTGGCTCGGGGCAAGGCGGGCGAGCAGCGTGCCGTTCGCCGTGCCGCTACCCCGCAGGTTCACGCTCAGGTCGGGCGCGGCGAGCGTCCCGCGCACGATGAGGTCGCCGGCAAGCGTGGCGGTTCGCCCGGCGAGCCCGAGCGAGGTCGCCGCCAGGGTGCCGGTGAGGCCGGGACCCCCCGCCTCCACACCGCTCGGCGACGGGGTACCTGAGGACTGGTTGTTTAAAGCTAGGGTACCCGCCACGCGCCCCTGGAGCGCCGGGCCGAGGTTCAGGTCGCTCAAGCCCAGGTCGGTCTCGAGCCGGCCGCTCAAGACGCGGTCATAGCTCAAGTTGCCCGTCACGGAACCGTTCGGCGTCTGCAGCCTGAGGGCGTCGACCTGCAGCGCCGGCGGCTCGCCCCAGGTGCCGCTGCCGGTCACGGTGGCCTCGAGCCGGGGCGCGCTGAGTTGCGGCAGCAGGGCGGCCAAGTCGAGGGCGGCGGCGCGCGCCGCCGCGGTCCAGCCCGTGGCGGCGACCTCGGCTGTCAGGTCCAGACCCTCACCGGCCAGTGCGAGTCGGCTGGTGTCGCCGTCCCAAACAAGGTCGCCCGCGGCCTCGAGCGCGCCCTGCACAACCACCGGCCCGGCGAGGCGCGGGCGTGTGACCTCGCCCGTCACGTCGAGTCGGCCGGTGAGGGTGGTCGGAACTGGGGTCAGCGTGCGGTAAGCGGGGACGAGCCGCGCGTTGCCCGTCAGGTCAAGCTGACCGCTCAGACCGGGCCGCGCGAGCGGGTCGTCCGACAGCGCCAGCTCGAGCCGAGCTACCTCCTGACCCTGTCCGTCTTCGTGATACACCGCGCGTCCGGCCAGGCCGAGCGGGCCGGTGCCGACGGCGCTTAAGGAGGCGGTGAACGGGCCGACGGCGGTCTCGGCCGCGGCCTTGCCGCTGAAACCCCGGTCGGCCGTCCACCTCAAACCGGAGCTGAGCGTGACGCCCGCGCCGACGGGTAAGGCACCTGCGCCGTCAAGCGTCACGACCCGCGGCGCGAACCCCGAGGACAGCGTGGCGCTCAGCTCGAGCCCGGCGTAGGCCAGGGCGACGCTGTAGCCCGACGCTGTACCGTCCTCTGCGCCGTTTTCTGCGCCGGCCGTCGCCACGGCGAGGTCGCTCCGGCCGAAACCGGCGACATCCAAATTGCCGCTCAGCGCGGGCGCAGGCCAGGCGGGGCCGCTCAGCTCTAAGACCGCCGCGCGCCCGGCGAGCGCCGTGTTCGCGCTGAGCGTGTCCAGGGTGACCGCGCCGTCCTCGACCCTCGCTCGAACCTCGGCCCGCCCGGCGACGGGCAAAACGCCGTCGGCCGGACTTTCCAGGGTGCTGCGGACGGTCCAGGCGCCGCCGACGCGCTGCGCGCTGCCTTGCAGGGTCGCGTCGCCGACCGCCGCCGCCCAGGTCGCCGTGGCTGCGTCCGTGGCTGAAGGCGTGTAGGCGGCCGTCGCCGTAACGGCCTGGGCGAGGTAGCGCCCCGTGGCGTCGAAGCGCAGGGCGGGGGCAAGCTCGAGCCGGCCCGCCAACTCCAGCGGACCGTCGGCGGCACCGAGCTTCAGCCGGTAAGCGCCCGCCTCTTCACCGGGTGCAAGGGCGTCGAGTGAAAGGGGCGTGCCCGCGACCTCACCTGCGACGCTGAAAGCGCCGTCCGCCCGGCTCGCCGTGAGGTCGAAGGTGCGTCCCCGGACCTCGCCCGCGGTTGCCAGGTCGAAAGAGAGGGGCTGCGGGGCGCTCGTGTCGAGGTTCAGGGTGCCGCCCAGCGTGCCGCTCAGGGGGAGCGGCAGGGCGGGGGCCAAGCTCGCCAAGTCGAACCCCTCGAGGTCGGCGGCGACCTGAACTGCGCCGCCCTGCCCGACGACCGTGAGCGGCAGGCTCTCGCCCGCGACCCTTAAAGCGCCGTCCCCCGCATAGGCCGCGCCTGCGCCGCTCAGCGAGCCGTCGACGCCGAGCGGCAACTGCAGGCCGGTCGCCGTTCCTGCCAGCTGCGCCTGCCAGCTCAGGTCGGCCGCGCCCTCGAGCCTCACCGTCAGGGCGGGCGCGGCGAGGGGAAGGTCCAGGAAGGGGGCGGGGTCGACCTGCAGCGTCGTCGTCAAACGGCCCGCTTCGAACCTCACGGGTCCGCTGGCGACAGCTCCCGCCAAACTGCCGCTCAAGGTGGGGCGGGTGAGGGTGCCGCCCAGGTCGGCGCTCAAGACCTGCGGCTCGCCCTGCACGGTGAAAGGCAGCTCGAGCCGCCCCTGCACGACGCCGCCGCTCAGCTCTAAGTCGAGCGCGTCGCCCTGAAGACGCGCGCTCAAACCGTCCAGGTCGGCCGAGAGTGCCGCGGTCTGGGCGGGGACGCTCACCGCTTCGCCCAGGCTCACCGGCCGCGTCGTCAGGGTGGCCGCAGCTTCGGGCCGGCTGAGAGTTCCGAAAACACGTCCTTGCAGGGTCGCCAGGTCGCGGAAAGCGCCGCCCAGCTCTAAGTCGAGCGTGGGGAGGAGGCGGCCGTCGGCGCGGGCGTTCCAGAAAGTTGCGCCGGCGTCGGCGTTCACGGTGAGCCCGTCGGCGGTGCCGCTGAGCAAGGTTGTGAGGGCTACGGGCGCGCTCGTGTCGAGCCTGAGCGCGCCGTCCCAACCCTCCGCTGTACGGTTCAGGCTGCCGTTCACGCTGCCTCGGACCGAGGCGAGAAAGGGCTCGAGCCCAAAGTCGGCGGCTGTCACCGTCAGGGCTTCGGGGCTGTAGCGGAGGTCGAGGCCGTCGCCGGTCGTCGTGACGGTGAAGTTCGCCCCCTCACCCTCGAGCTGCGCGGTCAGCGTGCTGTCCAACGTTTGCCACGCGGCCGTCGCCGCGTAGTCCAGGCCGCCGCTGAGGCGAGCCCTCGCTTTGACAGCGAGGTCGCCGTTCAGGGCGAGCGGCACACCGAACAGACGCGCGGCGACCGGCGCGGGCAGCTCGCCGGCCAGCTCGAGCTCCGCCGGCGAGAGGGTGAACGGCAGCGCCGCGTCGCCCGCGGGGGTTTGGACCCGCACCCGGCCCCGCAAGCTCGACCCGGCGGCGGTGAGTCCCCCCGCCACGTCGAGGCTCACCGTGCTGTCGCCCCGCGCGAAAGTTTGGGCGGCGTCCAGGTCGACGCGCCAGCCGGCCGCATCCCGCTCGAGGCGTAGCTGCGAGCCGGTCTCGGGCAGCGCCAGCGCCCCCCCCGTCAGGTCGCCGGCGAGCGTCCAGGGTTGCGGCGCGAGCGCAAAACCGGCGACGGCGCCGCCCGGGACGGTGCCCTCACCCGTCAAGCGTCCCCCGTCCAGGGTGAGGGTGCCGGCCTCACTCGTCGCGTTCAGCTCGAGCGTGGGTGAAAGTCGGCCGGCGACGCTGACCGGCAGGGCGAAGGGCGTGGCGCTGCCCGTCACCGCGAGGTCGTCGCCCTCAGCCGTCAGCCGCAGCTCTACAGGCACCGAGGCGACCACGCCGGACAGACCGGCACCCCCCCGGTAACCGGCGTCACCGCCGCGCGCGAGGTCGGCGTCGAGCGTGCCGCTCGCCGCGACGTTGAACAGACTGCCGACGAGGTCCAGGGGCAAGCGTCCGGCCAGCGCCAGGTCGGGCCGGGCGGGGTCGCCGTCCAGGCGCAGCTCGAGCCGCTCGCCGCCGCCCTGGACGCTCACCCGTCCGGCCACACGGTCGGCGTCCCAAGCGCCCGTCCCGGCCACCGCCAACCCGCCGAGTCGCCCGCCTAAGCTCGCCCGCCGCTCGAGCAGGTCGACGCTGCCGGCAAGCCGTGCCTCGGCAAGACGAGTCTCGGGGCCGAGGGCCGGCTCGAGACCGAAGCGGAGCGCCGCGGCCCCGCCCGAGAGCGTTACAATGCCGAGGGGGGTCGCGGCGGCGAACGCCAGCTCGAGCGAGTCCAGCGGGCGCTGAACGCTCAAGCCGCCGGTGCCTGAAAGCGCCACGCCCTGCCCGACCACCGTGAGCGGATACCCCGCCGTGGTCGCGCGCACTTCAGAACCGTCGTAGCGGAGGACTAAGGTCTCGTCCGGCACGGTGAGCGCGGCGTTCCAAGTTTCCTCGTGCGAGAACGACAGCTCGGCCCCGTTCAACGGCGGCAACGTCACGCCGGGCAGGCGCAAAGCCGAACTCGACACGCTCGCCCTGCCTGCTAGGGTGCCGCCGTCGAGCGTCAAGGTGCCGTCCGACAGGCTCGCCTCACCGTTCACGACGCCGCTCACGGGGGTGTCGTTCAGGCTGTAGGTCAGGGCTCCCTGGGCGTTCAAACTCAGGTCGCCCGCGACGCTCAAAGTGCCGAAGCGGCCGCTCAACCCCGCCAGGCGCGCCCCGCGCAGCGTGGCGCTGACTTGCCCGCCGATGTCCTTGGGAATGACGAGCGGCCCCAGCACCAGCCCGGTCGGCTCCGGCGTCGTGAGGCTGAAGCTCAAGGGGAGGGCGCTGGCCGGGCCGTCTCCTTGCAGGAGCAAGCCGACCGGGCGTTTCAAACCGGGCAGACACGCGCTCGGCAGCTCGAGCCGCGCCTCCACAGTCTCGTTCTGAAACGAGACCCCGCCCGCGACGGGTGAACCCAGGGCGGTGCCGGCGACGGTCGCCCGGACGACATCCGGCTCGAGCGTGCCGCCGAGGTTTAGCTGTAAGTCCGTGCCGAGCAAGGTGCCCGTCAGCGCCGCGTCGGCGCTGCCGCTCAGGCCGGCGGGGCTTTGCTCGAGGGCCAGGGTCACAGCAGCGGTCACGCCGGGTGAAAGCTGCACGCCGTCACTCCTCAACCCGAGCGAAAACCCGTCCGTTCGCGGGGTGAGGACGGCCCGAACCGCTCCCCCGGCCAAGCTTCCCGCCGCCGTGACTGCCGTCCCCTCGGCGCTGCCGAAGCTGTAGTCGACCGTTAAGTCGTCCAGCGCGTAGCCCGCCACGCTCCCCGCGCCCGTGGCCGCGCCGCTGAGCGTGACGTCGCGCCAGCCCGAGGCGCTCAGCTGCGTCCGGGTGCTGCCGCGCAGGGGCAAGTCGGACAAGTCGACCGGCAAACGCCCGGCGGCCAGCCACAGCGCCACGTCGCGCAGCTCGAGCGCGCCGTCGGCCGCGGCGAACCAGCGCCGCGCGGCGAGGTCGACCTCGCCCGTGGCGGCGACCGCGCCACCCAGCGCGGTGCCTTTGAGGTTGGCGCTGACCGTGGCGTCTTCATAAACGAGGCTGCCGCGCAGGCCGGAGACGGTCTCGTCCAAAAACGTCACCCGGCCGTCCGTGAGGTCGGCGTTGGCGTAGAGCCGGCCGTCTTGGTAACTCACCGTGCCGGCCAGGGTGCCGCCGCCGACACCCTGCCACCACTGCCGCGCGACGCGCGCGTCCAAACGGGGCACGTCGGCGGTAAAGCGGAGCGGGTCCAAGCTGAGCGTGCCGTTGACCTCGGCCGCACCCTCGCTCGTCGCCAGCTCGGCCTCGGCGCGAAAGGTGCGACCGTCGCCGACGGGCCGCGCCTGCAGCTTCGTGACCGACAGGTCGGGCAGCGTGTAGGGCACGTCGGTCAGCGCCACGCTGACGTTTTTAAGGCTGAGGCTGCGCAACACGGGCCTGACGGGTGCCGCCCGGCCCGAGCCGCCGGGGGCGGTGAGGTCTCGCAGCGCGACCCGGCCCCGCACGCCCTCGGCGCTGACCGACAGCGGCAGCTTGCCGGTGAGCAGGGCGGGCAAAAAGTAGCTGACGCTGAGCGTGTCGGCCTTTAGGTCCAAGCCCGCACCGCTCAGCGCCGCGTCGCCGAGGTGCAGCCCCCACCACGGGTTGCCGCCGCCGCTGCCGTAAACGAGGCTGTAGCCCGCCGACCGGGCCGCGCCTTCGACTTGCGCCAGCAGCCAACTCCGTACCGGCGGCAGTTGCGGCGCGAAATACAGCGCCAGCAGGCCTGCCGCGACGAAAAGCGGCGCGGCCCGTTTCAGGGAGCGCGTCGTCGGGTTCGTAGGGGCGCGGGTTTCAACATCCATTTACATACCGGCTTTACGTAGGTAGGGGCTTTACGGGCTTAGAGCCAACAGGCTTAGGGCAGATAGGGTTAGGGCCAACAGGGTTAGGGCCAACAGGGTTTGGGCAGGCGCGGCACCTGTCGGCGCTACGCCTGCCCACACGAGGTTAAGATAACATCCAAACCATGAGAAAGCAGTCGCAGAGCGCATCATGACCCGTCCTCCCGAAGAAAGCCACGAACGCCTCACCCTGCTCGTGTCGGGTGAGGTTCAAGGCGTCGGTTTCCGAGCTTTTGTAAGGCGGCACGCCCTCGACCTCGGCTTGGCGGGCTACGCCGAAAACCTGGGCGACGGCCGGGTCGAGGTCGTCGCCGAAGGCCCGCGGGCCGACCTGGAAGCCCTGGTCGTCAAGCTGCAAAACGGTCCCGCCCACGCGTCCGTCGCGTCCCTCGAGCAAACCTGGGGGGCGGTGACGGGGCTCGAGGGGTTTTACACGTATTGAGCGTCGGTCGTCAGACGTTGCGAAGCGCGGCGGGTCGCTGCGTCCATAGCGAGGTTGAACGTGCTTGAACAAAAGTCAAAACTTGCGAGCGTCCCCGCGCCGCTGGGTTTGGGTGAACTGGAAAACGTCCCCGGCGTGCTCGGAAAAATCGCCCGCGAACGCTTTAGGGCGTATGAAGGCGTTCTCATCTCGAGCCCGGGTGACAGCAGCCCGGAAGACAGCAACCTGAACGTCCTCAACCCGCCTCGTCCCGGTTTCGCCGCGGCCTTGCGCGGCGAGGGTTTGTCCCTCATCGCCGAGGTGAAGCGTGCCAGCCCCTCCCAGGGCAGCATCGCCGACTTGGAGCCGGTCAGGGCGGCCCGCGCCTACCTGGAGGGCGGCGCGGCGGCGCTGAGCATTCTCACCGAGCCGCGCCACTTCGGCGGCGCGCTGGCGCACTTGCGAGAGGTCGCCGCAGCCGTGCCGCTGCCGCTGCTGCGCAAAGACTTCACCGTCCACCCGGCGCAAGTTCGTGAAGCCAAAGAGGCCGGGGCGAGCGCCGCGCTTTTAATCGTCGCGGTGTTGGGCGAGGCGACGCGGGCGTACCTGGACTACGCCCACAGCCTCGGTCTGGACGCGCTCGTCGAGGTTCACGACGAGGCCGAACTGGCGACGGCGCTCGGCGCGGGCGCGACCCTCGTCGGCGTCAACAACCGCGACCTGCGGACGCTTCACATCGACCTCGGCAACGCGCCGCGGCTGGGCCGCACAGCCAGGGCGCAGGGCTTTGACGGTCTGCTCGTCGCGGAGTCCGGCTACCGCGAGGCGGCCGAGTTGCGGGCCTTGCGCGGCCTCGCCGACGCCGCGCTCGTCGGCACGAGCCTGGCTGGAAGCGGCGACCTGGCGGCGGCGCTCGAGCGCTTGAAAAGGGGTTTGGATGATTAACGGCAAAACGCTTAGTGGCAAAACTGGGCTCGTGACGGGCGGCAGCAGCGGCATCGGTTTGGCGACGGCGCGGCGCTTGGCGGCGGCGGGGGCCGGCGTTCACCTGCTCGGCCGCGACGAGGGCAAGCTGGCGCGTGCGGTGGCGGAGGTCGGGGCGGGGGCGACGCCGCACCGCGTGGACTTGAACGACGACGCGCAAGTGAGGCGTTTCTGCGCCGACTTCGCCGCCCGAGGTCCGCTCGACGTCCTCGTTCACAGCGCCGGGACGGTGGCGCTGGGCGGGGTGGCGAGTCTGAGCGTCGAGACTTTCGACCAGCACTACCGCCTCAACCTGCGCGCGCCCTACCTGCTCACGCAGCTGTTGTTGCCGCGGCTGCTCGAGGCCCAAGGCCAGGTGGTCTTCGTTAATTCCGGCGCGGGCCTGAACGCGCGCGGCGACTGGAGCCAGTACGCCGCCAGCAAACACGGGCTCAAGGCGCTCGCCGACAGTTTGCGCGACGAGGTCAAAGCGGACGGCGTCCGCGTGACGAGCGTCTACCCCGGCCGCACCGCCAGCCCGATGCAGCGGCGAGTCCGGGCGATGGAAGGTCAGGACTACCGCGAAGCCGACTTCATCCAACCCGACGACGTCGCGCACCTCCTCGTCGCCGCCCTGACGCTGCCCCGCACGGCCGCAGCCACCGACCTGGTCGTCCGACCGGGTTGACGCCGAAGGGAGGCCGTCATAAAAAAGCTGCCGCCAGAGTTCGTCTCGCCGCGGTACGGGGGGCGTTCCGTCGTCAACCTGCCCGCTACCGTCGGCCGTATGCTCGGGGTCACCGAAGGTTGGGCGGGGCCGGCGCTCGAGCCTCCTCTTCTCAAAAAGTTAGGTGACGAGGTCGAGCGCGTCGCGTTGCTCCTCGTCGACGGCCTCGGCTGGAACCGGCTGCAAACGCAGTTGGAGCAGGACGGTGCGGGCTTTCAAAAGGTTCTGGAGCGCTACGCCGTCCTGAACGCGCCCATCACCTCGGTCGCACCCTCGACGACGAGCGTGGCGACGACGGTGCTGCTTTGCAACGGGGCTGCACCCGCCGAGACGGGAATGCTCGGCTACAGTTTTTTGCTGGCGCAGTTGGGTGTGGTCGCCAACCTGCTGTTCTGGTATCCAACAGGCAAGCGCGAGCCGGTCCACGGCGAGCTGGAGGCGTGGGGCCTGCAGCCCGAAACTTTCTTGGACACGCCCTCGACGGCGGAAGTGCTTTCTCAAGCAAACGTGCCGATGCGGGTCATCATGCCCAGGGCGTACTCCGACAGCCCCTTGTCACGGATGCGGCCCCGCGGCGCAGAAGTCGACGGCTTCGTCAACGCGACCGACCTGTGGCACAAGCTCGGCACGTGGTTGACGGAAACCGCCGGTAAAAAAGCCTACGCCTACGTTTACTACCCCGACTTCGATACCTTGAGCCACCGCGACGGCTGCGACGCGCCCGTCTGGGACAGCTTGTGGACGGACTTCGGGTTTCAGATCGAACGGTTTTTCGCGGGTTTGAGCGCCGCCCAGCGGGCCAAAACGCTGTTTTTGGTCACCGCCGACCACGGCCACGTGGTGACGCCGCCGCAAAGTGCGCGGTTTTTGCAGAACTACCCGGGCCTGCTCGAGCACAGCCTGCTCACCCCCGGCGGCGAGCCGCGGCACGTTTATTTGTACGCTCGAGCCGGCCACAAAGCCGAGTTGCTGGCCTACGCACGTGAGCACCTTGCCGCTGAGTTCGCGGTTTTGGACGGCGAAGAGGCGGTGGCGGCCGGTCTGTACGGCGACCCCGCCCGCCTCCACCCGGACGCCGCGCGGCGCGTCGATGACGTGGTGTTGCTGGCGAAGGGGGCGCACTTCATGTGGAACAAGAACGACCCCGACCCCCTGCGCGGCCTCCACGGCTCGCTCACCGCGGACGAGATGCTGGTGCCTCTTATCGGTTTACGACCTTAAAAAACGCGCCCCGAAGGCGCGTTTTCCAGGTAAGCAGACGGTCTAGCCGACGAAACTGTTGACGATGTACTTCACGATGCGGCTCGAGTCGCCCTTGAACAGGGTGACCAGGCGCTTGCCCAGAGGCGGCTCGTAACGGACGACGAACAGCCCGTAGCAAAAGGCGACACCCATGTTCGTGACCAGGCCGAGGCCCAAAAACACCATACCCAGGGGATTTGTGCCGTTGGCAGTGACGAGGCTGAAGGCGGCCACGAGGGCGACGAGGCTGAGGAGGGCGCAGACTTCCACGAGGGCAGGGGAGAGGTTGTTGTTCATGAGGGCAGTGTAGAGTAAAGGTTCTTACACAATCCTGACGAGGCTCTTACAAGGTTCTTACGAAGGGCCGGATTTGTGGCCCCTTGGGGTCGTTGAGACTTTCCACAGGGCGGCCGCCCAACTTCGGTGGACAATGAGCTTAGTGAATGATGAGCGACTTGCCGGTCATCTCTTCGGGTTGCTTTAAGCCCAGCAGCTCGAGCACGGTCGGAGCCACGTCGCTTAAGCTCCCGCCATCGCGAAGTTTGATTTTGTCCGCTCCGATGACGATGCAGGGTACAGGGTTGGTGGTGTGGGCCGTGTGCGGGCGGCCGTCCTTGTCAACCATGGTCTCGGCGTTGCCGTGGTCGGCGATGACCACGACGCTGCCCCCCTTGGCGCGCACCGCCTCGACGAGTCGGCCCAGACCTTTGTCCGCCGCCTCGCAAGCCTTGACGGCCGCTTCGAGCACGCCCGTGTGCCCGACCATGTCGGGGTTGGCGTAGTTGAGGAGGAGAAAAGCGTCGTCGTGCGTGTTGAGGCGCTCCACGGCGTCCTCGGTGAGTCGGGGCGCGCTCATCTCGGGTTTCTGGTCGTAGGTGGCGACGTCTTTGGGCGACGGGACGAGGTGGCGGTCCTCGCCCGGGAAAGGCTCCTCGCGCTCGGCGTTGAAGAAGAAGGTTACGTGCGCGTACTTTTCGGTTTCGGCGGTGTGGTACTGCGTTTTGCCCGCCCTGCTTACCACTTCGGACAGGGTGTTGCTGAGTTCGGGCAGGGATAGCGCGAACGTTGAGCCCAGTTCGCGGTCGTATTCCATCATCGAGGCGTAGTGGAGGTCGCTGACGACGCGGCAGCGTGCGAACTCTTGCCAGGCGGCGTCTCGCAAAAGGGCGTAGCTGAGCTGCCGCGCGCGGTCGGCGCGGAAGTTGAAGAAGAACACCGCGTCGCCGTCGTGCAGGGTCGTGACCGGCTCGCCGTTGTGGGTGATGACGGTCGCCTTGACGAACTCGTCGGTCTCGCCGCGCTCGTAGGCTTGCCCGACGGCGGCGGCGGCACCCTCGGCGCGAAACGCGGCGCGGCCGCAGACGATAGCGTCGTAGGCTTGGCGGGTGCGCTCCCAGCGGCGGTCGCGGTCCATCGCGTAGTAGCGGCCCGTCACGGTGGCGATTTTGACGTTGTGCTCCAGGCTGTCGAGGTGGCCCTGCAACTCGGTCACGTAGCCCAGACCGCTGTCGGGCGGCGTGTCGCGGCCGTCGGTAAAGAGGTGCAGGTAAACCGGCGCGACCCGGTGGCGTTTGGCAAGCTCGAGCAGCGCGTACAGGTGCGTCAGGTCGCTGTGGACCCCACCCCGGCTCGCCAAACCCATAAAGTGCAGCGCGTTGCCGCGCCGCTTGGCCGCGCCGAACAGGTCGGCGAGCACCTCGTTCTCGAAAAACCCGCCCGACTCGATAAGGCTTTCAATCAGGGTGAGGCTCTGGTTCACGACCCGGCCCGCGCCCAAATTCAAGTGTCCGACCTCGCTGTTGCCCATCTGGCCCGTCGGCAGACCGACCGCGCGGCCCGAGGCTTTGAGCTGTGTGTGCGCTTCCTCGCGCCAGTAGCGGTCGAAGTTGGGCGTGTCGGCAAGCGTGACCGCGTTGCCCGGCCCAGCCGGGGCCAGCCCGAAGCCGTCCAAGATGACGAGCATCACCGGAGAACTCACTTCAACACCTCGATGTCGCCGATGTCCGCGTCGAGCACGAAGATGTTGCGCTCCAGGCGAAAGTCGGTCACGGTAACCCCCTTGACCTGCTCGCCGATGAGCGTTTGCAGGTCGATGAGGACGAACAGTTCGTCTCCGCCGACTCTCAGGTCGACGCCTTTCAAGGTCGGCAGCGAGAAGATTTTTAAGAGCAGTTGAACCAGCGCGTTGAGGGGCAGGGCGTTGAGCGCGGTCGTCACCTTGAACACGGCGCGGCCGGCCTCGAAGCGCTCAAACTTCAAGTTGACGTTGAGGATGGGGGTAAGGCGCTGCAAAAACTTGGGCAGGCGCTCGCGCGGGTTGATGCGCACTATTAAAGTATCGCCGCTGCTCGAGACGCTTTCCACCTCGGGCGGCAGCGGTTCCTGGCTGCGCTGCAGGGCCATCATTTCGTCGAAGGGCAGTAGGATGCGGGCCATAGTTACTCCGGTCGGGTGGGGATTTGGTTTGTGCGGCGGGTGTACGGCGTCGGTCGGGGGGCAAAGGCTTTTAATTTCTTGTCCCTACCCCGGCATCCCTCTACTTTACGCTTTACCGCCATCTTCCCAGGGCTCGAGCCACGCGGTTTTCCAGCAGGTCTAAGTCTTGGGGCTCGACTTTTTCCAGCGGCTTCTTGAGTTCGTGCGCGACGTAGCAGCGGGCGACGAACTCCAACTCGCTTCTGAAGGCGGGGTCGGCGAGGACCTGCGGCAGCAGTTCTTGCAGCTTGTCCATGAGGTAACGCTTGGCGAGGTACACGGCCACGGCCCGTTCGTCCTCGCTCAGCAGCGGCGTCGGCGCGGCGGGGTTGGCGGCCAGCACCCGGCTCGCCCGACTGATTTGGACGCGGAGCGCGTAACGCTGACAGACAGTGCAGAGGGGGTGGGTCTCGTCGAGTGCGCCGCAGACCTCACAGTCGCGCCAGCCCTCGGCGCGTTTGCGTGCGCGGTAACTCAGCATCGCCTTGGCGGCCCCGATGGCAGGCCGAGCTAAGTCTTGGGGCAGGTCCAAATCCTTGGCGAGCTTGGCGAGCGCCTTGCTGTCTACGGGCACGGGTTTGGGCGGGGGCGGTTCCGGCGGCGGAACCGCCGGCCGGCCGAGCCGAAAGCGGATGTCCCGGACGTCCTTGCTGCCGAACTTGCCGCGGTACACGTCGACAAAGCGCTGCCGCTGCAGCGTGAGGTGCATCGAGGTCTCGCTGTCGGCGACCTCGACGATCAAAACGCCGTCCTGCAAGGTTTTGGCCTCGGTGAACTTGGCGACTTCGCGCCCGACGACCTGCGGCCACAGCAGCACCGCCTCGGCGCGGCGCACGGCGCGTTTCATGCCGCCGCGTTTAAACACCTCGGCCAACACGTCGCCGACGTGGCTGCTTTTAGTCGCCATCAGCCGCCACGGTCAGCCGCCACGGAAAGACCCCCCCGAGACGTGGTACAGGCCCGCGTACTGGGGCGGTTTTTCGGTGCCGCTCACCACGGCCTGCGGGGTGTTGGCGGCAAGCTCGAGCAAGTAGGCCCGCCGGTTGGCGTCGAGTTCGGCGGTAAAGTCGTCGAGCAGCAAGACCGGCGCTTCGCCGTGTTTTTCTTTCAGCAGCCGGTACTCGGCCACGCGCAGGGCGAGCGAGACGGTGCGCGCCTCGCCGCGCGAGCCGTAAGCCTGCACGCTGTGTCCCTCCAGGGTAAGGGTCAAGTCGTCGCGGTGCGGCCCCACCACGGTCACGCCGCGGGTGCGCTCTTCGAAGCTGCTCCTCTCGAGCTGCTCTTGCAGCGTCCCCGCCTCAGCTGCACTCGCCAGACTCACCTGGAGCGTCTTGCCGTCGCCCGCAATCTCCGCGTACGTCGTTTCGGCAATGTCATAAATCCGGCTCAGCGCGCGCGTGCGCAGTTTCATGATCTCGTGTCCGAGTTCGACGAACTTGGCCGTCCACACCTCCAAAGTCGGGTCATGTCGGCCCTGTTTCAAGACGGAATTGCGCTGCTCCACGACCCTAGTATACTCGCGCAGCAGCAGCGCGTAGCGCAAGGACAGCCGGGACAGCAGCGTGTCCAAGTAGGCCCGCCGGCCCCCCGGCGGGCCGTGGACGAGGTCGGTGTCCTCGGGCGTGACGAGCACCGCCGCCGCGACCCGCGCCACCTCGAGGGCGCGCACCGTCTGCCCGTCCAGGCGCACCACTTTTCGCCCCGGTGCCAGCCCCACTTCAATCGTGCTAATACCGTCCTCGCGCTCGAGCTTCACCCCCACGAAGCCCTCGCTCTCGCCGATGCGCACCGACTCCACGATTTTGCCGCTCGGCAACTCGCCGGTACAACCCAAATAGAGCGCGTCTAAAAGGTTGGACTTGCCCGAGGCGTTTTGCCCCACGACCGCCGTGATGCCTGATGAGAACTCTACGCGCGGCGTGACCAGGTTGCGAAAGTTGAGTTGCGACACGCTGAGGAGGAGCACGGGCTACAGTCTAACCCTGGGATGGGCGGGGCTTTCGAGTGTGACGGCTTAGGGTCGAGCTCAGGTCGGGCGGCGGCAAGGGTTTCTCACGCAACGTCGGCGAAGGTTTTGCCCTCCTCGGCAAGACGTTTCAAAAGCGGCGCGGCTTGCCAGTGGTCGCCGTGCGCGTCTTGAAACTTCACGATGTCGTTATAAACCTCGTCCAGACCGACCTCGCCCGCGTAGAACATGGGGCCGCCCCGGTGGGCGGGAAAGCCGTAACCGTAAACGTAAATCACGTCGATGTCGCTACTGCGCTGCGCCACGCCCTCGTCCAGAACCTGCGCACCCTCGTTGACGAGCTGGTACACGAGGCGTTTCAGAATTTCCTCGTCGCTGATTTCACGGCGCTCGAATCCCTCTTGTTGCGAGTGCTCGAGGACGAGCGCTTCAATCTCCGGGTCGGGCTGCGGCGTGCGGTCGCCGGACGCGTAGCGGTAAAAGCCCGCGCCGCTTTTTTGGCCCAAGCGGCCCATTTCCACGACCTTGTCGGCCAGCGATGAGTAACGCTCCTCCGGGTTGCGGGCCGCGGCGCGGGCCTGCCGAATGCGGTAGCCCACGTCGAGACCGGCCAGGTCACCCACCGCGAACGGCCCCATCGCCATGCCGAAGTCCGTCATGACCCGGTCAACCTGTTGGGGCAACGCGCCCTCCTCGACCAAAAAGAAAGCCTCGCGCACGTAAGGGTGGAGCATCCGGTTGCCCACGAAACCGTCGCACACGCCGACGACCACCGGGACTTTGCCCAGCTTTTTGCCCAGCGAAACCGCAGTTACGAGCGCCTCGTCCGAGGTTTTCTCGCCGCGAACGACTTCTAAGAGCTTCATGACGTTCGCGGGGCTGAAAAAGTGCATCCCGACGACGGCCTCGGGCCGCTTCGTCACGCTTGCAATGTCGTTCACGTCGAGCGTCGAGGTGTTCGTCGCCAACACCGCGCCCGCGTTCACGACGCCGTCCAACTTCTCGAACACCTCTTTTTTGATGCCCATGTCCTCGAACACCGCTTCGACGACGACGTCGGCGTCGGCAAGCTCGCCCACCTCGAGCACCCCCGTGATGCGTTCCAAGCGTTCTTGCACGGCCTCCTTGGACAAACGGCCCTTGGCGGCGCTGCGCCGGTAGTTTTTCTCGATGACACCCAAACCCTTGTCCAGGTTTTCTTGCGAGGTCTCTAAAACCTTGACCGGCACGCGAGCGTCGGCGAAACACATGGCGATGCCCCCGCCCATCGTGCCCGCGCCGACGACCGCGCCTTTGGAAACAGGCTTAGGCTCGACGCTCTCGTCGACGTCCGCGACTTTCGCCGCCCGGCGCTCGGCGAAAAAGACGTGGCGCAGAGCCCTCGACTGTTCGCCCTCTAGGAGTTCCATAAACAGCTCGCGCTCGCGCGCCATGCCTGCCTCGAAAGGCAGTTTGACGGCGGCTTCGACGGCGTCGATGCAGCGCAGCGGCGCGACCAAGCCGCGGGCGCGCTTTTCGGCCTGACGCCGCGCTTCGGCCAGCACCACGTCGACGGGTGCGGCGCTGTCGACTTTCCGTTCACTCGTCGGACGCTTGCCCTCGTCCGCGACTTCGGCCGCGTAAGCTAGAGCGTCCTCCAACAAGTCGTTTTCAACCAGCTCGTCTACCAGACCCAGCTCGAGTGCTCGCTCGGCCTTGACGGGGTTGCCGCTGACGATAAGCTCCACGCCGGCTTCCAACCCCACGAGCCGCGGCAGCCGCTGCGTGCCGCCCGCGCCGGGGAGCAGGCCCAGCTTGACCTCGGGCGTGCCGAGCCGCGCGCCCGGCGCGGCGACGCGGTGGTCGCAGGCGAGGGCGACCTCGACGCCGCCGCCCAGGGCCAGGCCGCGAATCGCGGCGACGACCGGTTTGCCGGACGCCGCCACGCCCGCGACGAGCCCGCGGATGTCAGGCGCTTGGTCCCTGGGCAGCGTGAAGGTCTTGATGTCCGCGCCGGCGATAAAGTTGTCCCCGCCGACGAGCACCAGGGCTTTGACCGCGTCGTCGGCGTTGCCCCGCTCGATGCCCGCCAAAATCCCCTCCGGGACGCCGTGGCTGAGCACGTTGAGGGGAGGATTATCGATGGTGACGACGGCGACGCCGTTGCGAGTCTCATAATGAACTAGTTCTGCCATGTCTTCTCCCTATTTGGATTACGTCACTCACACTAACAAGGGGTTGCAACCCCTTGTTGCCCGTGGCACAGCGGAGAGCTACTTGTACACTTGCTCAGTCCAGGTACTTCCTCAGCTCGAGCTTCGCCACACTCTCCACATGGACCTCGTCGGGGCCGTCGGCGAGGCGCAGGGTGCGGGCGTTGGCCCAGGCGGCGGCCAAAAAGGTGTCGTCTGAGACGCCCGCACCGCCGAACACCTGAATCGCGCGGTCGATGACGGCGAGCGCCATGCTCGGCGCGACGACTTTTATCATCGAGATTTCGGCACGGGCCGCTTTATTACCTACTGTGTCCATCATATGTGCTGCTTTCAAAACCAACAGCCGGGCTTGGTCGATTTCGAGGCGCGAGCGGGCGATGTCGGCGCGCACCGTGCCGTGCTCGGCGACGCGCCGCCCGAAGGCGGTGCGCTGCAGGGCGCGGCGGCACAGCGCCTCGAGCGCGTGCTCGGCCTGACCGATGAGGCGCATGCAGTGGTGGATGCGCCCCGGCCCCAGCCGCCCCTGCGCGATTTCGAAGCCGCGACCCTCGCCCAAAAGCATGTTCGCGGCGGGTACGCGCGCGTCGTTGAAACTGATTTCGGCGTGGCCGTGCGGCGCGTGGTCATAGCCGAAGACGTTCAACACACGCTCGACGCGCACGCCCGACGTGTCGAGCGGGACCAAAATCATCGACTGCTGTTTATGTTTCGGCGCGTCGGGGTCGCTCTTGCCCATGAAAATGGCGACCTTGCAGCGCGGGTCGCCCGCACCCGAACTCCACCACTTGCGCCCGTTCAGAACATACTCGTCGCCATCCCGAACGATGCTCGAGCGAATATTGGTCGCGTCGCTTGAAGCCACGTCCGGCTCGGTCATGCAAAAGCAGGAGCGGATGTCGCCCGCCAAGAGAGGCTCGAGCCATTTTTCTTGCTGCTCAGGCGTGCCGTAACGCGCGAGCACCTCCATGTTGCCGGTATCGGGCGCGCTGCAGTTGAACACTTCGGGTGCCCAGTGGACGCGGCCCATCGTTTCGCAGAGCGGGGCGTACTCTAGGTTGGTCAACCCTGCGCCGCGTTCATCGGGCAAAAACAGGTTCCACAGCCCCGCCGCGCGCGCTTTGGGTTTGAGGTCTTCGGTGAGTCGGACGGGCTGCCAGCGGTCACCCGCAGCGACTTGGCGCTCGAACTCGGCCTCGTTCGGGTAGACGTGCTCGTCCATAAAGGCGTCCAGGCGCGTTTGGAGGTCTTGGCTCTTGGCGGACGGTTCGAATATCGCTTCAAGCTGCATGGCTCTCCTTACTCGAGCTTGTCCCGCGGTCAGGCAACGCTGTCAGGCAATGATACCGCACAGCCTCGTTCGGCACGAACCCGCAGGGCTCCGTCCTTAGGCTTTGTCAGGCACGGTGACCGGGCTGGTCCGCAGTGCCCGAGTAGTCCCCAGTGCTCGAGTAGTTCGCAGAGTTCGAATAGTCCACGACGACCGGCGCGTGGTCGGACAGGACGGGGTCTTTGAGGATTTCGGCGTGGGTGACCCGGCTCGCCAGACCGGGCGTCGCGAGCTGGTAGTCGAGCCGCCAGCCGACGTTTCGCGCCCGCGCTCCCGAGCGCTGCGACCACCACGAATAAACGGATACCTCCGGCCCGACGTGCGCCCGCACCACGTCGACGAGTCCCAGCTCGAGCAACGCGCCGAACCACGCGCGCTCCTCGGGCAAAAAGCCGCTCGTTTTTTGGTTGGCCCGCCAGTTCGTCAGGTCGACCCGCCGGTGCGCGACGTTTAGGTCGCCGCACACCAGCAGCTCGCGCCCCGCGGCCAGCAAGCTCTCGACGTGACGGTAAAAGTCGGCCAAAAACCTCAGCTTGAAAGCCTGGCGCTCGTCGCGGCTCGAGCCCGACGGCACGTACACGTTCAGCACGCTCAAGCGCGAAAAGTCCGCCCGCAGGACGCGGCCCTCGCTGTCGTACCTTTCAAAACCGAGCCCGCAGACAATCCGGTCGGCGGGACGGAGGCTCAAAACGCCCACGCCGCTGTAGCCCTTGCGCTCGGCGCAGTGCCAGACGCTGTGGTAGTCGGGCAGCAACGCGGGGATGTCCACTTCGTGCGCCTTGACCTCTTGCAGACAAATCAGGTCGGGCGCGCTTGCCGTGACCAGCGCCACGAAGCCTTTGCGGTAGGCCGCCCGGACGCCGTTGACGTTGAAACTCATGACGCGCACGCCCTTGAGTCTACCTTAGAACACGCGCCTCGCCCTGACGGGAGGTTTTTCGTGATGTGTGGTGCGAGGGCTCGAGCCGAACGCCTGTCGACCTAAAAAAGCGTAAAAACCCCGCCGGGCGTGGACCGGGCCGGGGTAGACTTGGAGCCGTGAGCGCACCCCCTGAGTACCCCCCTGTGAGCGAACCCTGGCGCACCCGCCGTTCCCGCGTGCTGCTCGAGCACGAGCGCATCCGCGTCGTCGAAGACCTGGTGACGCTGCCCGCGGGCGGCGAGACCGCTTGGCTGCGCTTCGAGAAGTTGCAAGACTTTGTGAGCGTCATCTGTCTGCGTGGGGGTGGGGGCGAATGTGAGGTGCTCGTCGCCGCGCAGTACAACCATCCCCCACAGCGCGCCGTGACCGAGTTTCCGGGCGGCGTCGTCGACGCGGGCGAGACGCCGTTGCAGACCGCGCACCGCGAACTCGCAGAGGAAACCGGCCTGCGCGCCCAAGTCATGACGCCGCTGGGCTCGTTCCTGGTCAACCCGCGCCGCACGCCGATTCGGGGTTTCGTGTTCGTCGCGGAAGGGTTCAGCGAGGGCGCGGCGCGCTTGGAGCCTGAGGAAAACATCGCCCTCGAGTGGTTGAACCTGACCGACTTCGAAGAACGCTTGCGCGGGGACGAGGCGGTCAACGGCAACCTGCTCGCCGCCTGGGCGCTGTTCCGGCTCGCGCCCGGGGGTTGGGCCGACTAACGCTTGAGAGGTTTTCTTAACGCTGTCTCAGGCCCGCGGCCTATACTTTTGAAGGTGGTCGCGTTCGGCCTCGAGCCTGTATTTTGGCGTCGTTAAGGACCGCCGCGACGACTTACAACCGCACACTGGAGCCGTAAACGAAGGATTTAAGTTATGCCCACAGCCATCATCGAAGTCAAGCACTTCTCCAAGCGCTTCGGCGCGGCGCAGGTCGTCAAGGACCTGTCGTTCGAGGTCGAGCGCGGCGAGATTTTCGCCTTTTTGGGCGCGAACGGCTCGGGCAAAACGACGACGATTCGCACCCTGTTGGGCATCTACGAGCAGGACGAGGGCACCTTGCACATCGACGGCCGCCCCTACTCACCCGAACATGCCAACATGCTCGGCTATCTACCCGAGGAGCGCGGGCTGTACGCGACCTCGCCGGTGTTGGAAACGCTCGTCTACTTCGGCTGCCTCAAGGGCCTGCGCCGCGCCGAGGCCGTGAAACGCGCGAGCGACTATTTAGAGCGCGTCGGCTTGGCCGACAAGGCCAAAACCGACCTCAAAAAACTCTCGGGCGGCCAGCAGCAAAAAGTCCAGCTCGGCGCGACCATCATCAACCGGCCCGAACTGCTCATCCTGGACGAGCCGACCAAGGCGCTCGACCCGGTCAACCGCGCGCTGCTCATGGAACTGCTGCTCGAGTTGAACCGTGGCGGCTCGACAATCGTCTTCATCACGCACCAGATGGACGAGGTCGAACGCATCGCCGAACGCCTTGTGATGATTCACGAGGGACAACGCGCGCTTTACGGCGCGTTAAACGAGGTCAAGGCCGCGTTCAGCGACGACAGCCTGCGCGTCGAGTTTGTCGGCGAGTTTCCCACGAATCCGAGCCTTTACGAAGTCGAAATCGTCAAGCTGAAAGGTAAGCAAACAGGCCGCGTCAAAACAGCCCGCGTCACGCCCAGAGAGGGCGTCGCGCCGCAGCGCATCTTGCAAACGCTGCTGCAACAGGGCCTCGAGCTGAGGGCTCTTGAAGCCGACACGCCGTCGTTGGACGACATTTTCCTGACGGTTTCCAAACAACACGATTCCGAAAAGCGTGAAGAGGTGCGGGCATGAACCAGATCGGGTTGGTCGCGCGGCGCGAATACCTCAAGGTCGTGCGGAGCCGCGCGTTTTGGCTCACCACCTTGCTGCTGCCGGCGGTGTTTATCGTTTTCGGGGCTGTTTCGGGGCTGTCGTCCTCGAGCGCCACCAAAAGCGCCCAGGCGCAGGTCGCCTCGGCGAAAGAAATCGCCGTGGTTGACCGGGCGGGCGTCATCGCGCCGGGGCAGTACGTGAAGCCGTTTGTGAAGGTCGAGGACGAGGCCGCCGCCCTGCAGGACGTCGAAAACGGCACACTCGACGCGCTGTTCGTTTACCCGGCGGACGTGGCGACCTCCAAAACGATTCGGGTGTATGCCCAAGACTTGGGGCTGTTCTCGAGCGGCGAGTACAACGACGCCGCCGAAACACTCCTCAAGCAGAGCGTCCTGGCCGGACTGAACGACCCGGAGGAAATCTCGCTCTTCAACAGCGACCTGAACGTGACCGCGACAACCTACCGCGACGGGCAGCTCGCGCCCGCGCTGGCGAGCTACGTGTTGCCGGGGCTTTTGGTGGTGCTCTACTTCATGCTCATCTACGTGTCGCTGGGCTACCTGCTGACGGGCGTGTCCGAGGAAAAAGAAAACCGCGTCATCGAAATCATGCTGACGACGATGCGGCCCTACCGACTCGTCTGGGGCAAGCTTATCGGGCTCATAGGCGTGGTGCTGACGCAGTTTTTGCTGCTGACGAGTTTCAGCGTCGGGGCCGCGGCGCTGCTGGGGACGACGTTGCCCGCCGAACTGAACTTGGCGACGCTGCCGGTCAACCCCGCTCAACTTCTCCTCGGCTTGTTTTACCTGCTTGCAGGGTTGCTGATTATGGCCGCGCTGCAAATCGGTGTCGGCGCTGTTATGCCGAGCGCACGCGAGGCGGGGCAGTTTTCGGCCATTTTCATCCTGCTGGCGGTGAGCCCGATTTACTTTTTCTCGACGATTCTGCAAGCGCCGCACGGCACGGTCGCGCAAATCACGAGCTATTTCCCGCTCACCGCCCCGTTCGTGCTGCTGCTCCGCAACGCGATTTTCGCCCTCACGCCGACAGAAGCGCTTCTCGGCGTGCTGGCGCTGTCTGTTTACGTGGTGTTGGGTTTGTACGCGGCGTTCGCCCTCTTTAAGGCGGGCGCGCTCGAGTACAGCCAGCGTTTGCCGCTCGGACGGGTGTTCGGTCGGCGCGCTGCCGCCAGCAATTCCAAATTTAACAAACCCTCTCTCAAACAGCGTTGAGCAGGTTAAAGCTTATCAGCACAGCAGCTAATTCCCCTCTACTTTGCTCAGAAGAGGGCTAAATATCTGGCGGGACGCTTCTAAAAAGTTGCTAAGGGAGCTTAGTTCACCAGAAACTGAAGGGTTATTCTCCGAAACAGCCTCTGTAGCTGCTCGATTGCTCGTCGCCTATCTCTTGAGAGTACCGTTCAGCACGTCATTGAAATCGAATTTGGTTAAATTTGGAACTGCTGCGCTGCCGCGTCAGCCCTAGCCGAACCCCCCGCCCATCCTGTAAGATAGTGAGTTGAACTTTCAAAGGTGCCCTCTTTGACGCAAACTTGCTACGAAGAGGCTATCTTTGAACACCTGCTTTGAACACCTGGAGGCAAGTCAATGGTTAAAATTCGTCTTATGCGCTTGGGCGCGAAGAAAAACCCTCACTACCGCGTGGTGGTCGTCGACTCTCGCAAAAAGCGGAGCAGCGACTACATCGAATCGCTCGGCTACTACGACCCGCGCAACACCGTGGAGGTGCCCCTGAAGTTGGACGCGGAGCGGGCGTCTTACTGGCTCGAGCAGGGCGCGCAACCGACCGAAACCGCCGCGAAGCTCTTAGAGCAGTCCGGCGTGACCCTGGGTGGGGTGCTCGCCAAGCGTTCGGCCGGCTACAAGGCGCGCGCGGCGGCTAACGCCGAGGCGTAAGTGCCCCTGGAACTCGTCACCTTCATCGTCCACAACCTCGTCGCCGAGCCGGACGGTTTGCAGGTCACGGCGCAGCGCGAGGGCGGCGGTTTGCGCATCGAAATCCGCTGCGCGAAGGGCGACGCGGGCCGGGTTATCGGGCGCGGCGGCCGCGTCATCAACAGCATTCGCACACTGGCGCGGGCCGCCGCCGAAGGCCAGCACCACGTCGAGGTGCAACTCGTCGACTGAACGCTGAAAGACGCCTTGGCAATGGCCCACGCGCCCCCGGCAGACTTTGTAAAACTCGGCACCCTCGGCAAGACGTTTCAGCTCGAGGGCGGTCTTCGCTTCTACCCTCTGGGCGACGCGGAGGCGGACGCGGTGCTCGGCTTGTCAGAGTTGTGGTTGACGGGCGTGGGCGAGGTCGGGGTGCGCCGGGTGCGCCCCGCCGGGCAAAACATCATCCTTTACCTGGGGCAAATCCGTGACCGCGAGGCGGCGCAAAGGCTTGTCAACAAAGACGTGTACGCCGCCGCCGCCGCGCTGCCCGAGCCGGAAGAGGGCGACATCTACATAGACGAACTGCTCGACCTGCCGGTCTATCTGGACGGCGACTTATACGGCACGGTCGTAGAAGTGCTCGAGGCCGGCTTGCAAGACCTGCTGGTGATTCGCGCCTCAGCCGGCGAGGCGATGGTGCCGCTGCAAGCGCCCTACGTCGAGGTTACCGACGACGGCGTCTATTTGGTGGACCTGCCCGAGGGCCTGCTCGAGCCCTGAGTAAAAAGTACCGAGCACCGAGTGAAAAGTGGGTGGAAAATTCGTTAGTTTTTTGGTCACAGGGTGAGGATTAACGACTGATAACCAAGACTTGCTCCTGTACTTACCCGCTCGAGAAGGGTGCCTAAGCTGAAGTACACGGTCTACACGCTGTTTCCCCAACTCCTCGAGCCGTGGACCCGCGAAGCCTTGTTGGGACGTGCGGTGGCAGCGGGGCTTATCCGTTTCGACCTGCGCGACCTGCGCGCCCACGCCCAGGACAAACACAACCGCGTCGACGACACCCCGTACGGCGGCGGCGCGGGCATGGTGATTCGGGTCGACGTGGTGGCGCGGGCCTTGGCCGAGGCTGCAGCGTCGGCGGTGCCGCCGGACGAAACCGTTCTGTTGTCCCCGGCGGGCGAACCGCTCACCCAAGGCCTGGTCGAGACACTCGCTCAGAAAAAACACCTGTGCCTGCTGGCGGGCCGCTACGAAGGTTTCGACGCCCGCGTCGAACACCTCGTCACGCGCGAAGTCAGCGTGGGCGACTTCGTGCTGATGGGCGGCGAGGTGGCGGCGCTGGCGCTCGTCGAGGCGACCGCCCGGCTCGTCCCCGGGGTCTTGGGCGACGCGGCGAGTCACCAGCAAGACTCGTTCACGACCGGCCTGCTCGACTATCCCGAGTACACCCGCCCCGCCGAGTTCGCGGGTGAGAGCGTCCCCGAGGTGCTTCTGAGCGGACACCACGCCCGAGTCGCCGCGTGGCGGCGGCGGGAAGCCCTGAAGCGTACCCTGGCGCGTCGCCCGGACCTGCTCGAGACGGCGACGCTGAGCCCCGAGGACGAAGAAACCCTGAAAACCTTTAAAAATAAGAAAATCGACGCACAACCTTAACAATCCAGAAAGCTTATAGAAAGGCTTGGTTTTGCGTCTACAGAGAGTTCGCCAAACGACGTGTCTGAAATTGAACGGCGTACAATAGCGTTCGGCCATAGGTAACCCTTAAAGACCTGTGAAAGGACGACCGTGAGACGAGCCATCACCGTGCTGAGTTTGTGTTTCTCACTCAGTTTAGCTGCCCAAAAAGTCGCTGCTCAAAGAGTCACCGTGTTCGCGGCCTCGAGCCTCACCGAAGCGTTCGAAGACATAGGGGCGGCTTTCGAGGTGCAGCACGCAGGTGCCGAGGTCGTCTTGAACTTCGCCGGCTCCGCGACGCTGAGCACCCAAATCGCCCAGGGTGCGCCCGCCGACGTGTTCGCCAGCGCCGACCACGCGCAAATGGCGGCGCTGGTGGCCGAAGACCTCGTTTTGGGTGAACCGACAGACTTCGCCCGCAACAAGCTCGTGGTGATAACGCCGAACGACTCCGCTCTTGCTGCGCTTGTCGACCTGGCGGCCCCCGGGGTCAAAGTCGTGCTGGCGGCGCCCGAGGTGCCGGTCGGGGCTTACGCGCGTGAGGCCCTGGACAAGCTGGGGGCCGTCTACGGTGCCGACTTCAGACGACGCGTCGAGGCCAACCTCGTTTCCGAGGAGCCGAACGTGCGGCAGGCCGCCGCCAAGGTCGAACTCGGCGAGGCCGACGCGGCCGTCGTCTACGCGACCGACGCGGCCGTGCTGAGCAACGTCCGCGTCATCGCCATTCCCGACGCCTACAACGTCACGGCGAGCTACCCCGTCGCGGCGCTCAGAGACGCTTCCCAGAGTGACCTCGCCCAAGCCTTTGTCGCCTTCGTGCTGTCCGCCGCGGGGCGAACCGTCCTGGCGGCCCACGGCTTTCTCGTACCTTAAGCTCGTGCCGGACAGCCGCGCCAAGCTCGAGCCGTTGCGGCGACGCCCCTCGGCAGTGCCGGTGGCGGCGGGCGGGTTGCTGGTCGTGCTGCTGGTGCTGCCGACCTTCGTGCTGCTCGCGCGCGCCCTGAACGCCGACTTTCTGGCGACGCTGCTGCGCCCGGTGGTGCTCGAGGCTTTGCGTCTGAGCCTGCTCACGACCGCGCTGAGCATGGGGGTGACGGTGCTGTTGGGCACGCCTGCCGCTTACGTGTTGGCGCGCTACTCGTTTCCCGGGCGGCGCGTCCTGGACACCCTACTCGACTTACCCATCGTGCTGCCGCCGGTGGTGGCGGGGGTGGGCTTGCTATTGGTCTTCGGGCGGCGCGGCCTGTTGGGGCCGTGGCTGAGCGGTTTGGGCGTCGAGGTGGCCTTTACGACCACAGCCGTGGTGCTGGCGCAGGTGTTCGTCGCCAGCCCGTTTTACGTGCGCACCATGAAAGCGGGCTTCGGCGCGGTGTCGGCGCGGCTCGAGGCGCTCTCCTGGACGCTCGGCAAAAGTGGCTTTGCGACCTTCCGGCGCGTCACCTGGCCCCTGGCGCTGCCCTTCCTGGTCGAGGGTTTGGCCTTGGCCTGGGCGCGGGCCTTGGGCGAGTTCGGCGCGACTGTTGTATTCGCCGGCAGCCTCCAGGGCGTCACGCGCACCCTGCCGCTGGCGATTTACGCCGAGCTGGAGCGCGACCTGAGCGGCGCGCTCGTGGTCGCCGCGGTGCTCACCCTGACCTCGTTCGCGCTGCTGTTCGTTTTTCGGTTCACGCTGCGCTTTAGGGGCGAGCGCGTGTGACGCGGGCGAATCCGGCGGTAGACCTGGACTTCGCGCTGCGGCTCGGCCGCTTTGAACTAACTCCGCGTTTGACGAGCAGCAGCGGCCGTCTGGCCCTGTACGGCGCGTCGGGCTCGGGCAAAAGCCTCACCTTGGAGGTCATCGCCGGTTTGGTGACGCCCCGTTCGGGCGTGGTGCGCGTGGGCGGGACAGCCTTTTTCGACGCCGCGCGGCGCTTGAACCTGTCCCCCCAAGCGCGGCGGGTCGGTTACGTGCCGCAGCAGTATTTGCTGTTTCCGCACCTCAGCGCCGCCGAGAACGTGCGCTACGGCTTGCGCGACGCGTCCCGCAAGCACCGGGTAACAGAACTCCTCGAGCTGGTGGACTTGCTCGAGCACGCCCACAAACGCCCCAACCGGCTCTCCGGCGGGCAGCAGCAACGCGTCGCCCTGGCGCGGGCCTTGGCGAGCGAGCCGGACGTGCTGCTGCTGGACGAGCCCTTCGCCGCGCTGGACGAAACGGTGCGGGCCTCGCTGCGGCGCTACCTAGCCGAGTTGCTGGCGCGGCTCGGCACGCCCACGGTGCTCGTGACCCACGACCTCGTCGAGGCGACGCTGCTGGCCGACGAGATAGCGGTGTACCGGGACGGCCGCGTGGTTCAACTCGGCAGCGGCGACGACCTGTTGCTGCGCCCCGCCGACCGCCACGTCGCCGACCTGACCGGCATGACGAACCGGCTCGGCGGCACGGTGGTGGGGCGCGCGGGGGGGCTCATGCAGGTCAGGTGGTTCGGGCACCTTTTGTCCGCCCCCGACAGCCACGCGCCCCTGGGCGCAAGGGTTACGCTCGGGCTGCGGCCGGAACACGTCTTGTTAGCGCGACGCGAGCACACGGCGAGGACGCGCTGTTACCCCGCGACCGTGGCCCAAATTCTCCCGGAAGGGCTGGACCGGCTCGTCACGCTCCAGGTGCAGGGCGGGGGCGGGCTCGAGATGCGCTTGTCCGAGCGCGTCTGCCGCGCTTACGGTTTAGCGCCCGGCGTCGAGGTGGACGTCCGGCTCGAGCCCGAATACCTGTGGCCGCTGCCGGACGATGCCTAAGGGTTAAGGAGAGGCGCTCACCGCTTCTGTTTCAAGCTTACGCTGTAAAAGTTACTGCAAAAGTTACTGTGCAGGCAGCGCGTTCACCCGCTCGAGGACCAGCGGCGTGATGTTGAGTTCGGGACGGGCGAAAACGACCAGCCCGGTCGCCTGCGGCCCCGCCGCCACACTGTCCAACACCATGTCGTAGCCGTTTTCCGCGGCAATTTGTTCGATGATCTGGTTGACGGCTTCCAGGGCCGGCTGAACGGTCGTGTTGATTTGCTCGGCGTAGCGCTGTTGCACCGCAGTAAGCGCCTCTCTAAGCTGTTGAAAGCGCGACTGTTCGTCGGCGGTGAGTTGCTGGCCCGCGTTGGCCTTGTCGACGAGGGCTTGCAGGTCGGCCTGCAGACCCTCGACTTCGGTCTTCGCCGTCGCTTGCAGCGCGGCGGCGGCCTGCCCCGCAGGGTGGGCGTTGATAGCGGCCTGAGCGTCCACGAACACGATTCTGGGCGCAGACGTAGCGGCGTCTTGGGCGAGGCCGAGGCTTGTAACGAGGGCGAAAAGGGTCAGTACGGTCAGGAAAGATCTTCTCATAGCGGCAGTATAGTAACACTTTGGATGAGAAGCGGCGTAGCTGACGGCGAAAGGTTCAGCGTCGCCGGCGTCGATACCCACGAGACCCAGCGGGTCCCAAAAAAGGTGTCGCCGGAACGGTCACGACACCTCTTCTATTGAAACCTAATTCTATTGAAGCCTGACTTTGGACGTGAACCCTTACTGCCCCTGCAACCGCGCGACGACCTCGGCGGTGATGTCGGGGATAATGTCGGTGTCGACGTAGATGAAGGGGCTCGAGCCCCCGGCCCCGGTGAGTTCGGCGTCGAGGACGAGCGTGTAGCCGCCCGCCTTGGCGACGGCGCTGATGGCCGCGTTGATGGCCGCTTCGGCGGGCGCGGCGGCCTGCCGGATGTCTTCGGTGTAGCGCGCTTGCGTTTGCTGCACCGTGCGCACGAGCAGGTTGGCTCGAGCGCGTTCGTCGGCGGTGAGGCCTTCCGCGGTTTCGGCTTTGGACTGTAAACCCTGCAACTCTTGCACGAGCGGTCCGAGTTCTTCGTCGCGCTGCTGCATCAGGGTGGCGGCTTCTTGCCCGGCGGGGTTGGCGGCGAACAGTTGGCTCGGGAAAACGTAGGCGAGTTTCATGTCCTGAGCCCCGGCCAGGGACAGCGTCAGAAAAGTCACGGTTAAACAGAAATACAGGGTGGTTTTTTTCATGGGGACGAGTATAACGAGCCCCATGATGAGAAAAATCGCCGCCAGCGCGGGCGGGGCGCGGCCTATACTGCCCTTTGTGGTCGGCCTCGTCACGCTTTTAGCTGTCGGACTTTTGGGCGCGCTCATCGGCAGTTTTGCCAACGTGGTCGTTTACCGGCTGCCCAAAGGAGAGTCAGTCGTTTTTCCGGGCTCGCGCTGTCCCCACTGTGGGCACAAAATCCGGCCTTGGGAAAACGTGCCGGTCTTGTCTTGGCTTTTTTTGAGAGGCCGCTGTTCGGGCTGTCGGCAAGGAATTTCGGCGCGCTACCCGCTCGTCGAACTCCTCACGGCGCTGGGCTTTGTGGCGTTGGCCTGGCGCTGGCCGCTCGAGCTTTACGGCTTCACCCTCGTACCGCTCCTCGCCGTTTTCGCCCTGCTCGTCATGCTGGCGCTCATCGATTTAGACCACCTCATCTTGCCCGACAGCCTGACCCTGCCCGCGGCGGCGGTCGCCCTGCTGGGGGCGTTTCTGTACGCCTTCGGCAGCGGCCTGCCGACCCCGAGCGAGGCTTTAGCGGGTGGCGCGGTGGGTGCGGGCGTCCTCGCCCTCGTCAACCGAACAGGCAGTTTGGTGCTGCGCCGCTTCGGGGACACGCGCGAACGCCTCTGGCCGGTCGGCATGGACCAGGTCAACGTGGCGGCGCTCGGCGGCGCGCTGTTGGGTTGGCAGTTCGGCGTCGGCGCGGCGCTTTTTTCGGTCGCGGCCAACTTGGTCGCGCGGCGGCCCCTGCGCCTGCCCGAAGCCTGGGTGTACGCGCTCTGGGCCGTCGCCTTGGCTTTGTCAGGGCTCAACCCTTGGGTCACGCCGCTGGCGAGCCTGACGGGAACTTTCGTCGCCGCGGGCACCCTGGCCGTGCTGGGCGCGCTGTTCTGGTGGCTCAGGGATATTTTCAGCGGCACGTCCGAAGAACCTCTGCCGGGAGACGACGAACCCGTCGCGATGGGCTTCGGCGACGCCAAGCTCGCGGCGGTGCTGGGCGCATTGCTGGGCTGGCAAAACTTGCTCATCGGGTTGTTGGCGGCGTTCGTCATCGGGGCGGTCGGGGGCGTCGGCGGCCGCCTCGCCGGGGGCGGCCGCGTGGTGCCCTTCGGGCCGTCCTTGATTCTCGGCGGTTTGCTGGCGCTGTTTTTCGGGCAGAGGATAATCGCCTGGTACTTGGGGATGTTGGGCGTGTAATGCCCTTAAATTTCTAAAGGACACAAAGCCAGCAGAGTTTCTGCTCGCTCAACACTTGAGAGCAGGGGAACGAATCGCTTCGGGAAGTCCCTCACGCAAAAAGTGAGGGACCTCCTTTTCTGGTGCCCAGGATGGGGCTCGAACCCACACGTCCTTACGGACAACAGATTTTAAGTCTGTAGCGTCTACCATTCCGCCACCTGGGCCGACAGCGGCTCACAGTATAAGGTGCCGAGACAAAAAGCGTCAATCAGCGCCGGGGCTCGAGACAAGCTCCGTTGCCGAGGCCAAAACTGAACCCCACGCTGTCACAAATCGCGTCACCTCCCAACTGTGTTTCGGCAACAGCGAAAGTGCCTCGCATCGTTTAGGGTAACAGGTAGGAGGATAACTATGGCAGCAACCGAATCGACGATGCTGGACTTGGGCACCCACGCCCCGGAGTTTCGCCTACCGGACGTGGTGTCCGGTAAAACGGTCGCCGCCGCGGACTTCGACAAACAACCGCTGCTCGTCATGTTCATCTGCACGCACTGCCCATTCGTCAAGCATGTCGAGGGTGAACTCGCCGCGCTCGGCAACGACTACCGCGAGCGCGGCGTGGGCGTGGTCGCCGTCGGCTCGAACGACGCCGAAACGTATCCCGCCGACGGGCCGGAGGGCTTGAAAGAACAAGCCGAACGGGTGGGCTTCGAGTTTCCTTACCTGTTCGACGAAACTCAAGGCGTCGCCAAGGCTTACACCGCCGCCTGCACGCCGGACTTTTTCCTGTTCGACGCCGACCACACGCTTGTCTACCGGGGCCGCCTGGACGCCAGCCGACCCGGCAACGACGAGCCGGTCAGCGGGGCCGAGTTGCGCGGCGCGCTGGACGCGCTGTTGGCGGGCGGAGCCGTGCCGAGCGAGCAGCGCCCGAGCATGGGCTGCAACATCAAGTGGAAAGCGGGCAACGAGCCCGACTATTTCGGGGCTTAACCCGCAAGCCTCGAGCTGTGGCGGAGAAAGCGGGAAGGATTGGAAAGTCACAGGTTCGTTCTCATTCTCTCCGCCGCCCCCAAAACGGTGCGCGAGCAGGGTAACTCAGGCTGAAACCGTGTCGGGCAGCTCGAGCACCTCGCCCCGGGCGGGATAGTCTTTCTCGAGCACGAACTTGACGGCCCCGACGACGTCACCGAAGTGTGGCCGCGCGAAGGGCATCGTCTGCACCGCGCCGAAGTAGAGCGTGCCGTCCGGCCGCACGAGGTACAGGGCGGGCTCGCTGAACAGGTCCGGCTCGACGACACCGGTCGAGGTTTTGCCCCGGCTGGTCGAGACGTACAAACCCCACTGCCGCGCCGCCGCCAAGTCCAGGCCGTAGCCCAGCGTCAGGTCACCGAGGTGCCAGTCTTCTTTCGTTTGGACGGCGCGCGCTTCCGTGTCGCTGCTGAGTGCAAAAACTTCCACCCCGAGGTCTTTGAAAGCGCCCAAGTGCGCCTGTAAGTCGCGCAGGTAGCTGCGGCATACGGGGCAGTGCAGGCCGCGGTAAAAAACCAGCAGGGTGAAGTTCTCGGGTTTTCGGTCGGCCAGGGTCCAGGTCGCGCCGTCCACCGTTTCAACGCTGAGGGCGGGCACTTTTTGGCGGGGCATGAGGGGCTGAAGGTCCATAAGAAGCCTCCTTACGGCTTGGTCCAGCGTATGAAACGTTCGCCCTAAGGTATGTCGCGCAGCGCTCGAGGTAAAAGTCGGGCTTGGGGTCGGCAGACGAAAAGTGATTTGTCAGTCATCCCCGCAGTGTCCTCGAACCACGAAAAACGAACGACGAAGAACCTCAAAACCTGAGTTGAAGTTACAAACCGTCGACTTACAGAGCGTCCACGAAGCCGCGCGGGTACAGCTTCTGCCACTCCTCGCGCAGCACGCCGTAACCTAGGCCGTCGTAATACGCGCCCCCGACGATGCGCGCCTTGCGAAATGTGGCCTCGAGCCTGTAGCCCAGTTTCTCGGCGAGCCGCATCATGCCGGTGTTGCCCGACCAGGTGCGCAGGTCCAGGCGGACGATTTCGGGTAGGTTCTCGAACAAATAATCCGTCCACAAGCCCAACGCCTCGAAGCCGAAACCCCGGTTCCAGTAAGCGTCGTCGAAGATGACGATGCCCGCCGAGGGCCAGTGTGTTTCTTTGCTTTCCCAGGCCCAAGTGACGAGCCCTATCAAACGGTCGCTGGCCCGGTCGGCGACGACGAGTTCGTGGCGGGGCTTCGGCCACCGGTCGGCGGCGATGTGCGCTTCGAGGTCCACTTTGCGCTTGACGACGTAGCTCGCCGAAGGCTTGGGATAGTAGGGCGCGTCGAGGTCGTGCCAGCGGTGGCCGGGCTTCAGCCACCCACCCCAGGGGTCCAAGTCTGTCAAGCGCCAGTCGCGCAGCGCGGCGCGCTTGCCCGCCAGCCTCAAGACGTAAAAACCTCTTTGCGGACGGTGAGCTTGTCGATGAGGTCGCGCTTCAGCGTGACGCCGATGCCGGGGCCGTTGGGGACGTGCTGGACGCCGTCCACCGCGTCCAGCCACTCGTTCGTTATGTCTTCGTCCCAGTAGCGGCTGGCGCTGGCGGTGTCGCCGGGCAAAGAAAAGCCTTCCAGCGAACTGAGGTGCAAGTTGTGCGCCCGGCCCACGCCGAGTTCCAACATGCCGCCGCACCACACGGGCGCGCCGAAACTCAGGGCCACGTCGTGGACGCGCCGCGCCTGCAAGTGCCCGCGCACCCGCCCCACCTTGACGTTGATGACCCGCCCGGCGTCCAGTTGCAACCCCTTGCGCGCGTCTTCGGGCGAGTGGACGGACTCGTCCAGACAGATGGGCGTCGTGAGCATCGCCTGGAGCTTGGCGTGGTCGACGAGGTCGTCGTAGGCGAGCGGCTGCTCGATGTAGTCGAGGCCGAGCGCGTCCAACTCCTGAAACACGCGCGCGTCGGTGAGTTTGTAAGCGCTGTTCGCGTCGACGGTGAGGGGCGTGTCGGGCAACGCCTCACGCACCGCCCGCAACGGTTCCACGTCCCAACCCGGTTTGATTTTGAACTTGAGGCGTTTGTATCCCTGCTCGACGTGTTGCTGGGCTATCTCGACGGTCGCGTCGACACTTTTTTGAATCCCCAACGACGCGCCCACCGGGTGCGCCGTGCGCAGGCCCCCGAGGAGCTTCCACAGCGGCAGCCCGGCGGCCTTGGCCTGCAGGTCCCACAGCGCCGTCTCAACGGTCGCCACCGCCATGTTGTGGCCGCGGACAAATCTCAGCGCGTGGAGCAGTTGGGCGGGCGTCGCGTAGTCTTTGCCCATAGTCTGCGGCAGGATGTACTCTTTGAGCGCCGTCCACACGGTGTCGGCGGTTTCGTAGCTGTAGCCGGGTGCGTTGTTGGCGGTCGCCTCGCCGTAGCCCTCCAGCCCGTCGCTGTGCAAGACGAGCAGCGTTTTCCGCAAGGTTTGCTCGACCCCGAAGCTCGTCTCGAAGCGAAAGCGCAACCGTGCGGTGACTTCCCGCAGTTCGACCCGTTCTAGTTTCATGCTGGCAGCATACCGTGTTTAAGACCGTGTCGGCAGCTAAAACTCGTTGGGAAACTCTAAATCGCCTTTTTTAGCGACCGTACTGTTGGCGACCGTACTGTTGGCAACCGTGCGCCGCTCGTTCACGGTTTCGGGGGGGGCTGGTTTGACGGCTTTTCTGGCGGGGCCGTGCCGGGGGTCGGGGCGCTGGTGCGGGTTGTACTCGAGCCAGGCGCGTTTGCGCAGGGCGTCCAGGCGAGTATCGAGCTTGCGGGCGGGGCGCAGGCTTTGGCCGAGCGGGGAAACCTTGTAGCGCTTGTTTCGCGGCTCCCACTCCAGGTTCGCGCGCAGTTCGAACACGCGCTCGCTGTGGCGAGCCGTGTAAGCGTAAAGCTTCAGCACGCCCGCGTCGCCGGCGAGGCCGGTCGGCAAAATCGCGGTCACCTCGTGCGCCGCGTGTGGGCGCAACAGCTCGACGGCCTCGATGAGCACAGGTTCCGGCAGGACGCTGCTTTCCAAGGCGACCTCCAAAAGCTGCACCGAGTAGTCGCCTAAGTTGCTCACCCTGAGACTGAGCTGCTGCAAAATGCTGTTCTCGAGCTGTACCACGCCGCCCCTGGAGACGAGGAGTTCCGGGCTGGGGAAGTTGCGCGCCCTGTGCCGTCCCCACAGGCGAAAGACGAGGGCGAGGAGCAACACGATGAACGCCGCGACGCTCCAGGTGAGCGTGCTCCAGCTTGTGGGGTCAAGGCCGGGGCGGCCCAACTGGGTCCAAAAATCCGTGACCAGGGGTCCGAGGAAAGTGGTCACGGACTCGAGCGCCTTCGTCATGGCTACAGCATAGCGACTTTTGGTGAGAGCCGAGCTAACGAATCTTTAACCGAGCTAGTTCGTCCCTTTTGGTTTAAAACCAGTTTGGTTAAAACCGGGTCGGGTGGACCTCAGGCGGCTTTGGGCAGGTCGTCCGGCGCGTCGGCTGCCTGGGACGGCACGGGTTTGGTTTTTACCGTGATGACCTTGAACGCCGCGTCCGGTGCCGTCGCGACCACCGGTGTGGTGGGTAAGGAAGCTGTCACGAGGGCCCTGTGCCAAGCCTTGCGCCGCTCGCGGTCCCGACTGAGCGCCGTGAACGTGTCGTTGACGAGGGTTAGCAACAGGCCCGAGGCGACGACGAGGCCGAACAAAAGCGCGGTCTGGGTGATGGGGTGAGCTAACATGAAGGCACTATACCTTAAATATTAAGGCAAGTCCAGGTACTCGAGTCCCGAGTCGCCGTGGGGGGTCTGTAGACGCGCTCGAGTGACAAGGTTTTTAGCAACGTCTTCGTCTTCAGCAACGTCTTCAGCTCGAGCCGCCGAAGGCGCAAACTCAGTATTTATGGCGGCCGCTTCGTTGTGCTGTTTCCCCTACAATCTCGCGCGCCACCGTGCGGCACACTTGAACGAAGGGAGGCTAGCTTATGGCTCGAGGCAAACGACCCGAACCCAACCACAGCCCGGAGTACAACCCGGCCCCCAAACCCGAACGCGAGGACGACGCGCACGTCGAAAAGCGGCCCGGCGTCAAGGCCTACGACGCGCCGGAGCAGAAGAACGTAATGTCGTGGGGCTTCATCTCCATGCTCGTGGTGTTTGCCGTCCTGGCGGTTATCTTTATCATCTACGCGTTCTGAAGCGCTTTTCTAGGGCTTGTCTGCAGGCTTTATGCAGACGGAAGCACCGTCCCGACCCCGTGAAAAACTCGACACTCGAGTGGCGGGCGAGCCGGGTTAAGAATCCTGTAAGACCCGTTCTGCTTTAGTAGGGCTATGAACCTCACCTCGGTCAACCCTCAGCTCGTACCGCCCGTCGACCAAGTCCAAGTCCTCAAGACGCCCGCCCAAGCTGAAGTGTGGACGCGGGACAACCTGGAACACGACCTCTGGCACGGCCCCCACGGCGTCATCGTGAACACCCCGGCCTTAGAAGAAAGAAAGCGTTTTTACCAGCTCATCCAACTTCGTTAAACCGGCAACCGGGTCGGTCCTTACTAAAGTCACGACCACCGCTGAAAGGCGGTGGTTTTTTTGTGGCGGGTGCTGCGCGCTCCGGCCGTCTTCACACTCGAGCCCGCGCCGCCCTGCTAAGGTTTGGGTGACGGCTGAACCTCCGGGGTGACCTCGCTGTCAGGAAGGAGCGACGATGTCGGACGCGCTGCACTACTCGTCTCCCTTGCCGCAGGGAGCCCTGGCCGAGGGTCAGGTCATCCTCAAAGACGGCACGACCGCCGAGCTGCGGCCGGTGCGCGCCTCGGACCGGGACCTGTTGAGCGAGTTTCTGGCCCGGGTATCAAGCGAGGCGCGGGCGCGGCGTTTTTTCGGCGCGGTGTCGTTGGAAACGGCCACCGAGCAGCTGCTCAGACAAGGCCCGCCGGGCGAACGTTTGGCCCTCGTCGTGGTGACGGGCGGGCCGGTTGAACCGCGCATCATCGCGCACGGCGAGTACAGTGTCGCAGGCGCAGGTGCCGACGCGGACCTGGCCGAGGTCGCCTTTCTCGTCGCCGACGGCGTGCAGGGCAAGGGTTTGGGCACGCTGCTGTTGGAGCGTCTGGCACTGGTCGCTTGGCGGCAGGGCGTCCGCCGTTTTTACGGCCCGACCGAGGCGTCGAACCGGCAGATGCGCGCGCTGTTTCGGGACAGCGGTTTCGCGGTGCGTGAGGCGCGCGACGGTTCCTACGTCGACGTGAGCTTTTCGATTTCACCGAGCCGTGCGATGGTCGAGCGCTTCGAGGCGCGCGAGCGGGCGGCGACGGTCGCCTCGCTGCGGCCTTTTTTCAAGCCGCGCGCCGTGGCGGTGGTGGGCGCGTCGCGCAAACCCGACAGCGTCGGCTACCGGATTTTGCGCGAGTTGGTGCTGAACCGCTTTCAGGGCCCGGTCTATCCGGTCAACAAACACGCCGAGGTGGTCGGCTCGGTCCCGGCCTACGCCACGCTGCAAGCGGTACCCGGCCCGGTCGACCTGGCCGTCGTCGTCGTACCCGCCGAGGAGGTCGCGGCGGCGGTCGAAGACTGCGGCAAAAAAGGGGTGCGCTCGCTCGTCGTCGTCAGCGCGGGCTTCGCCGAGGCGGGCGCGGCGGGTGCGGGGCGGCAGAACGCGCTGCTGGCCCAGGCACGGGGCTACGGGATGCGCGTCGTCGGGCCGAACTGTCTGGGCATCCTCAACACGAATCCCGAGGTGCGCCTGAACGCCAGCTTCGCGCACACCGTGCCGGCGCACGGCCCGGTCGCGCTCGCCTCGCAGAGCGGCGCGCTGGGGCTGGCGGTGCTGGACCTGGCGGCGGGGTTGAGGTTGGGGCTCTCGAGCTTTGTCAGCCTCGGCAACGGCGTGGACGTCTCGGGCAACGACCTCATCCAGTATTGGGAACAAGACCCCGACACGCGGGTGATTTTGCTGTACTTGGAAAGTTTTGGTAACCCGCGCCGCTTCGCCCGGCTCGCGCGGCGCATCGGCCGCGAAAAACCCGTGTTGGTGGTCAAGGCCGGGCGCTCGCAGGCGGGGGGCGGTGTGGGACGAACACCTTTGAGCGCCGACGAAACGGCCGTCGCGGCGCTGTTTCACCAGGCGGGCATCGTCCGCGCCGAAACGCTGGAAGAGATGTTCGACACGGCCAGGCTGTTCGCCGCGCAAGCCCTGCCCGCGGGCGACAACGTCGGGATCCTGACCAACGCGCGCGGCCCGGCCCTGCTGGCCGCCGACGCGCTCCGGGCCGCCGGGTTGCACCTGCCGTCGAACTCGCCCAACCCGGTCACCTTGCCGGTCATGGCGGACGCCGCAGCGTACCGCCAGGCGCTGGACGCGCTGCTGAACAACCCCGACCACCACGCGCTGCTCGTCATCTTCGTCCCGGTCGGGCTCGCCGAGACCGACGGCGTAGCGGCGGCCGTCCGGGCGGCGGTGGCGGCGGCTCGAGCCGCGGGCGAGGCCAAACCCGTTTTGGCCTGTTTTATGGCGAGTGGGGAAAGCGTGTCTCTGTCGCCCGCGGGCGAGCAGGTCCCGACCTACCGCTTTCCCGAGGCCGCCGCCCGCGCGCTCGCCCGGGTGCGCCGGTACGCCGCCTGGCGCGCCGCCCCGCAGGGCGTCACGCCGGACTTTGAAGGTCTGGACGTGGACGCGGCGCGCGCGCTGTGCCGCCGCGCGCCGGGCGGTTGGCTGTCGCCTGACGAGGTGGCGGAAATTTTGAGCGCGTTCGGACTTCCGCTGGTCGCGGGAGAAACCGCCCCAACGCCCGACGCGGCGGTCGCCGCCGCCGAGCGCCTCGGCTACCCGGTGGCGGTCAAACTCGCCTCGCGAACCCTCCAAAACAAGTCCGACCATGACGGGGTCAAGCTCGGGCTCGACGACGCCGCGGCGGTGCGCGCGGCGTGTGGGGCGATTTCGGCCGGGCTCGAGCGAGCGGGCAAGCTGGGCGAAATGGACGGTTTTTTAGTCCAGCGCATGGTGCCGGGCGGCGTCGAGGTGATGGTCGGCGTGACGCTCGACAAACTCTTCGGCCCGCTCCTGGCGTTCGGCTTGGGCGGTGTCCACGTCGAGATTTTGGGCGACGTCGTGTTCCGCATCACGCCGCTGACCGACCGCGACGCGGCCGAGATGGTCGGCGGCGTCCGCGGTTACCGCCTGTTGCAGGGCTACCGCGGCTCGCCCGAGGCCGACGTCGCCGCCCTGGAAGACTTACTTTTGCGCGTGTCGCGGCTCGTCGAGGAGTTGCCCGAAATCTTAGAACTCGAGTTCAACCCGGTCAAGGCGCTCGCGCCGGGTCAGGGTTGCCTCATCTTGGACGCGCGCGTTCGCGTTGCCGACCACGCTCAGGGTGTTTTGCCGTAAGCGAGCCAGTTCTCGGCGTCGAGCAGCTTCTCAAAACCCAGCCGCTCGTAAAAGCCGATGGCCTTGGCGTTGCGCTTGCCCACGCCGAGGTGAACGCCGGGCACGCCTTTAGCCCGCAGCGCCTCCAAAAACCTCTCCATCAGCTTGCCGCCCCACCCCCGGCCCTGCGCCTCGGGCAGCAGGTCGATGTGGAGGTGGGCGGGGTAGCCGTCCAGCTTCTCAGGCGGCCGGTAGCCCTGGTGGACGAGGCGAACCAGCGCGGCGTCGCGCTCGTTCTTAGGGGGTGAGGCGTAGCGCTCACGCAGCACCGGGAACCACTCGGCTTCGGTTCGGTGCCGAAAATTTTGCGAGTCGGCCGTACCCAAGACGTAGCCGACGGGTGCGCCGGCAAGCGTCAGGGCGAAGCAGAGGCCGGGCTCGAGCACCGCGTAAGGCGCGGCGTAAAAGTGGCCGAGCAGGTCGGGGTCGTCGTAAAGACCCGTCGCGTCCGCACCGCTGTCGCCGGTCTTCAAGCAGATGCGGTAAAGCTGGGATAGGTCGCTGGCGTGGTAGGGACGGATGGCGAACATGGGGTCCTCTCGAGGGCTTCTTGCCAGGGTCTATCTCAGGTCGGAATAAAAGTACCGAGTACCCAGTACCGAGTTGAAAGTGGAAAAACCGCGGAACGAGAGAAAGTGACCCCGAACTTTCACTCGTTCCTTTTCACTCGGTCCTCGGTACTCCCTTGTGCCCGTTACAATACAGCATGACACCCGAAGAGTTTCGCCGCCTCGGCCACGAGCTTGTCGACTGGCTCGCCGACTACCGCACGAACGTCGCCGAGTTTCCGGTGATGGCGCAGGTTGCGCCCGGCGACATCCGCGCTTCTTTGCCCGCACACCCGCCCGAAGAGGGCGAAGATTTGAGCTGTTTGGTCAACGACTTAGAAACCCTCGTCCTGCCGGGCCTGAGCCACTGGCAGAGCCCGCGCTTTTTCGGCTATTTTCCGGCCAACGCTGAACTGTCCTCGGTGCTGGGCGACCTGCTGAGTTCGGGCCTGGGGCAACTCGGGCTCAGTTGGCAGTCGAGCCCGGCGCTGACCGAATTTGAAGAGGTGATGGTCGACTGGCTGCGGCAACTGCTGGGACTGCCCGACACCTTTCAGGGCGTGATTCAAGACACCGCCTCGACCTCGAGCCTCGTCGCCCTGCTCTGCGCGCGGGAGAAAACTTCGAACTACAGCCTCACGCACGGCGGCCTGCAAGCCGAGCCCGCGCCGCTGACGGTTTACGTGTCCGAGCAGAGCCACAGTTCCATCGAAAAAGCGGCGCTGCTGGCCGGGTTCGGGCGTGACAACGTGCGCGCGATTGCCACGGACGAGGCTTATGCGCTCGAGGTGGGGGCGCTCGAGGCGGCCGTCGAACAAGACTTGGCCGCGGGCCGCAAACCCTGCGCGCTCGTCGCCACGACCGGCACCACCGCGACCACCGCAATGGACCCGGTAGGGGAGATGGCGCGCGTCGCCGAGAAGTACGACATGTGGCTTCACGTTGACGGCGCGATGGCGGGCTCGGCGATGCTGCTACCTGAATGCCGCCCCCTGTGGGCGGGCGTCGAACACGCGGACTCGGTCGTCCTCAACCCGCACAAGTGGCTCGGCGCGGTCTTCGACGCGTCGCTCTTTTACGTGCGCGACCCCGAACAGCTCCGCGGCGTGATGTCGACCAACCCGAGCTACCTGCAGACCGCCGCCGACGGCGCGGTCAAAAACTACCGCGACTGGGGCATCCCGCTGGGGCGGCGTTTTCGGGCGCTCAAGCTGTGGCTGCTGCTGCGCTCGGAAGGGGCCGAGGGTCTGCGCGCGCGCCTGCGCCGCGACCTCCAAAACGCGCAGTGGCTCGCCGAGCAAATCGACGCCGCACCCCATTGGGAACGCGTCGCGCCCGTGCCGTTGCAGACGGTGTGCGTGCGCTACCAACCGCCGGGCTCGAGCGACGACGAAGTGGACAATCACACCCGAGCTTGGGTGGCGCGCGTCAACGCTTCCGGCGCGGCCTACCTCACCCCGGCGAAGGTTGCGGGGCGCTGGCTGGTGCGGGTCTCCGTCGGCTCACTGCTGACCGAACGCGCCGACGTGGCAGAGTTGTGGCGGGTGATGCGGCTCGAGGCGGAAAAGATTTAACCAGGTTCTTCTCGAGACGGGCTCCGCAACACCAGCACCGTCACGACGACGCCCGCGACGAGCGGCAGCGCGATGACCCAGATGAGCCAACTCCGCAGGCTGGTCGTCGAAGCGGTCGCCGTCGGCGGAAAGACGACGCTGTTTTCGCCGGTAAGAAAAAGCGGGCCTCGGCCCAGGTTAATTGTGGTGCTCACCCGCGCTTCTTCCTGCCGAAAGGTCTGGTCGCGCAGCGTCAGGGTGTAGTCGCCCGGCTCGGGCAAAGTAACCTGGGTTTCATAAGTGCCTTCGGGGCTCGTTTCGGTGAATTCTGCACTCACCATGTCTACACCGGGCCGCTCGAATTCCGCCAAGACGACGGCGTCTTCGACGGGAAACCCGGTCGGGTCGGTCATCGCCAAGTTCAAGGTGAAAGGTCGGCCCACCACGGGCGAACTCGGCTCGGTTGTCAGCGTGCCCAGCACGATCGTCGCGTGGGCGAAGACCGCCGAACTCAGGCTCAAACTTAAGAGGACGAGCGCAAAGCTCAGCCATTTGAACTTACTCGCTACTCGGTACTCGGTCCTCGGTACTTTTCTCATTGCCTCTCCCACAACCATTCCCGCAGGGTAAGCCCGCTCTCTTTGACTTCTCTCGCTACGTCCCGCCCGACGTAGCGGTAGTGCCACGGCTCGTAGATGTAACAGGTCAGGTCGCGCTTGCCCCTGGGGTAACTCATCACAAAACCGTAGCGCCAGGCGTTCGCCTGCAGCCACGCGCCCGCTGGGGTCGTCGCCCAGTCGTCAAGGTCCCAGGGGGCGGGGCCACCCGCGCTGCGAAAGTCCAGCGCGGTGCCGAGCTGGTGTTCGCTGTGGCCGGCTCGAGCGCTGCTCGTCAGCGCGGCGTCCTGCCCCTCTCGGGCGACCCAGTATTCGAACGTGCGCGTCTGGTAGTCATAACTGCGGTAGGCGGATTGAAGCTCAACGGGCACGCCCGCTGTCTTGGCGGCCTCGACCAAAGCTTTGAGGTCGTCCACCAAGAGGCTGCGCACCTTGAAGGTGTCGCTGAGCCCGGCCTGAGCCGCCGAGACCAGGTCGGGCGGAATGTAGGCGTCGGGGACTTTGTAAAGGGTATCGAGCAAAGTCGTTTGCCAGTCCGCGTAGTCTGTGTGAGTGGTGGCAAGGTCGTCGTAGCGGCAGGCGGGGAGAGAGGTTTGCGCGGTGGCGAACAAAGGGATGAACAACAAGAGGAGCAGGCTCGAGCGCAGCACGCGTAAGAGTGTAACGAGGCGTCGGGACGCCGTCAAATCGCGCCGCAGGAGCCTCAAAACGTCGGCCCGAAAATCGTCCCGCGCATCTCCATCGGCTGGCCCAGCACCCACAGTGAAAACACCGCGAAGGCCACGACGAACAGCGCCACCGGCCACATCGCCAGCACCCCGCGCCGCCCAAAGTCGCGCAGCGCGATTCTCAAGGTGACGAAAAGCGCGAACGCCGCGTACAGCAGGGTGATGCCGGCCGTCACCGGGAACAGCCAGCTCGAGGGTACAATCTGCGCCAAACGCCAGTTCGGGTCGACGTCGAAGCCTCGGTAGGCGAAAAAGTGTTCAAACACCGGCACGATGCTGAGCGAGCCTGTTAAAAAGTGGAACAGGTAGTGCGAGCCCCAAAACCCGAAACCGAGTGCGACGACCACGTAACCCCAGCGCTGCAGCGCGCGCCAGGGCTCGAGCCGCGCCCCGCCAAGTACGTCGGCGAGCGAGGTGAGCGCCAGCGTCACGCCGAGTCCGAACAGCGACGCTAGGGCGAACAACACGCCCAAAACGACGCCCTCGTTCTCGGTGCGAAGCATCGTCGCCAACCCTTGGGCAATCCTGAAGTACGGCCCGATCATCCCCACCGCGTTGAGCAGCCCCCAAAAGGTGAGGAGCACGCCGAACAAGACGAGCGCCAAGCGGCCCCGACGTTCCCACGGTGCCCGCGTCCACTCCCAACCGGGCCGCCGCACGGTGAGCGCCACGTTATCAAAGGGACAAGCGCGCACGCAGTTGAAGCAGTTGGTGCAGTCCACGTTCGACTGCACCGTCGGCACGAACAGTTCGGTCTCGCAGCCGGGGAAAAAGCCCGCGCCGTTGGCGTGGGTTATTTCGTGCAAGGGGATAAAGGCGGCCTGTTTGGAGCCGTTCGTCTGCAGGGGGAGGTGCTCGGGTTTCACTTCACCGGAGTAGCGGCCTTGCAAACACGGTTTGTGTTCGCACTCGCGGCAGACATCGTGGTCGACGGCGGTGATTTGCGTGGGCGAGGCCGAGGAGAAAACGAAGTTGAAGTTCCCCAGCGGGCACACGTAGCGGCAAAACGTCCCCGCCTTAAAGAGGGTATCGACCACCAACGCCGCCCCGAAGTAGCCGACCGCCAGCCAGGCGGTGAGCCAGGGGCTCGCCCACAAGTCGAAGTATTCGTAGCTGAACAGGTAAAAAAACGTCAACCCTAAAACGAAGTACTTGTTTTTGAAGGCTTGCGGCCAAGCGAGTTTGTGCGGGAGCAGGTTCTCGAGCCGCCTCGTCAGCCCCCGCGTCAACATCAGCGGACACGCAGCGCAAAAGGCGTTGCCTAGAAGCGCCAGCGCCAGCACCACCAGGCCGCGGTAGTGGAGCCACACGGTGGTCGTCGCCACGTTCCGCGGCGCGAGTTGTCGCCCGGTGAGTCCGTCGACGATGACGAACAGTGCCAGCACCAGCAGCGGGATTTGGAACACGGCTCGAGCGTACTTCCAGCGCACGAACCTGCGCAGGCCCGGTAGTTTGAACAGGTCGAAGCCCGTCGGTTGCGGGACGATTTGTTTGTAAACGGGCAGCGTGACAGCGCCCGACGTTTTAGTTCTTTTGGCGAAGTCGGCCATCTCACCTCAGTTTAGCTCTTGAACTGTTTTCCGAAAGTTGCAAACGTCCCGGCGTAAAAAATAGGCATGTCAGTGGGGCATGGGGCTCGTGGTGAGCAGTCCGGTCAGGCCGAGAACCATGACGAGAAGGAGGGCCTCGAGCCGAAACATCCGTACAAAGCCGTCACTCGGTGAGCTTTTTCTGAGAGCGGGCAAAAAGTACCAGCGGTTCGCCGCGGCGATGCTCAGGATAAGAAGCACCAACGCGACTTTCACCACCAGCACCCGGCCGTAAACCGTTTCGACCAGCACGCTGGGCTGGCCGACGTGAAGAAGGCCTGAGTAAAACCCGGTGGCGAAAAGCAGGGCGACGCTCGCCAAACCGAGGCTCGAGACGCGCTCGAGTGCCGAAGTCAAACCGGGCTGCGCCGCGTTGCGCCAACGCGGCACGAAGGCCGTGTAGAGCACGGCCCCCGCCCACGAGCAGGCCCCGACGAAGTGGCCGAGGTCGGCCAGGAGCGGCACCCTTCCGCCCATCGCCGCGTTGTGGCTGATAAAACTGAAGGTCAGGAGCAGGCCCGAACTTGCCGACAGGAAAGCGGCGTTGCCGAGACGGCGCGGCACGTCGGCCCACATCAAGCCCAAAAGGAGAGCGACGAGGACGAGCCGGGCGACGGTCGCCCGCCCGTGATTCGTCGTTTGGACGTACGCCCAAAAAAAGCCGCCGTCGAAAACGCCCAGGACGTTCACCAGCGTAACGACGAGGTTGAGCCCGCTGCCGACGACGACGAGCCCCGCCCCTAGCAAAGAGCCGCCGAGCAAAAACCGCCGCGTCTTGCCAAGTTTTGTAAGCTCCGGCCCGACGAAACGCATAAACAGGCCCGCACCCACGAGCAGGACGACGCCCAGATAGAGCAATCCTTTGACGGCGGCGTCCACGGTTTAGCCGGCAGGCACCGTGGCGGCTAAGTTCTTCGTGACCTTGCCGCCGTCGGGGTAAACGGCCTCGACGGTGAGTATCCAGTCCCCGGCCATGTTGAATTCGAAGCCCCGGCTGAGGTAAACGCCGTCGCCCTGAGCTTCTGCCGCAGCCTCGACCGGAGCCATCCCGGCGTGGGTCATGTCGCCGGTGACGCTTACTTGCGCGTCGTTTACGGCCTCGCCAGCGTCGAGGACGGTGACGCGCACCCCCACCTCGCCGAGCTTGGGAGTCTCGACAAACTCGGCCGTCACCGTGCGAGCGCTTTGAGCCGCCGAACCTCCGCCCCCCGCCGCCTCGTTGGAAGACGGGCGGCAGCTTGTGAGGGCGAGAAGTAGCAAAACGAGAAGAATCCGCGGCTTCACGGGGTCGGCTGGTAGGTGAAAACGTAGTAGCCGTCTTCGGTGTGGGTGTCGACGGAGAGCGCGCGCCACATCACCACGTAGGTGCCGGCGGTAAGGTCGGGTTTGAGGTTTAGGGTGACGGTCTTGCTTGTGGCTTCGGTGGCTGTTCCGACGTCGGCGCGCGCGTCCTCGTCGCCCTTGGTTTCCAACACCTGCGACACCATCGCCCCGGCCAGCCCGTTGAGCCGCAGCTGTTCGGGGTTCGGGTTTTCGTCGGCACTTTCGTGGTCGTCCTCGCGCTCGTCCGCTTCGTCGCCGTGCTCATCTCCGCGCTCTTCCTGAGCTGCGGTCTCAGCCGTCGGGGTGGCAGCTTCCGCCAGCGCCGTCTCCATCAACTTGTACACCTTGAAGAGGCTGAAGCGCACCTCGACTTCTTCGCTGAAGGTCAGGGTGATTTCGGTGGGGAGGGTGGTGACGGTGCTGTTTTGGGCGGGCGTGGCGGTTTCAAATTCGGCGTGGGCGAGCGCCGCGCCCGCTCCCAAAAGGAGCAGGCCGGCGAGTGAGTGGCGTAGTGGTTTCATCGTTTCCCTGTTTCCCTAAGGAAAGCGCAACTCGGCCACGTCGCCGACTTCACGCGGGTAGGACTCGTCTATTTCCAAGTCACCGATAAAGCCGTGGACGCGAATCGTGTAGGTGCCGGGTTGGGTCAAGATGTAATCGTCCTTGTAGTAGCCGGGCTTGCCGAACTGCGGCCTGACGGCGAGGGTGCGGGTTTCGCCGCTCGGGGCGGTAATCTCCGCTTGTAAGCTGTTCTCCAGGTTCTCGACCGGACTGTCGTCGGCGGCGTTGCGGACGATCAAGTCGAGGCCGGTGCGGACCTCACTAAACACGGGCTCGTTCAGCATCCCGACCGTGACTTTGTACTGCGTGCCGCCCTCGGGTCCGACGACTTTGGTGTCGTGGGCGAAAACTGAGGGCAGAACGAAAAAGACGAGAGACGCTAAAGCCGACAGAACTGCTTTTTTCATGGTTGTTTCTCCAAATGAATAGTTCACTTCGCCACCCACGGCCAAGCACGGCCCGGGTGGACAGCTTTTTTCGGGGCTCTTTGAAAAGCCCAAGTCAGACAACCTCCAACACCGATCAGCGGCAAAAGCGGGCAGTCGAGTGGAGAGGGTTAGTAAATCGAATTCTGGGGGGGTGCCCTAGCCCCGTTTGCCGGATTGGCGAGGTGCCGGGGCTTAGAGAATCTGCTGAAAGGAGCAAGAAAGGCGACAACGCTGAAAACTGTAGCGGCGGTCGTTACTTGGACGACGGGAGCTGCACCCAGGACGCCGTCAATTTTGTGAAAGTGCGGTTGTGTACCTTGAGGGTGTGTATGGTTGAAGTCGAGATGGGTAGCGAGGGTCGGCGCGACGAAGAGGGCGGAGGTCAACATAAAAGCCAAATAGGTTGCCAAACCCGCTCGGCTCGCTCGGTAGACTCGTCCTTGTCGGTCGCCAAAGTCACGCATGTGCTTAAGAGAGTTTAGCAGATAGGCCGTTAGGACAACCGTCCCCTAGTGGAGTGCAACCCCTGGTGTTCGCGCGTAGCCCCTCTGTTGGTTACTTGCCATCTCCGCTAACCAAAACGTTCCCGCTAGTGGCGAGAAGCGGTGAGCGCAGCGGTAGAGAGCGGGTCGGGAGACGGTGCAAGGGCAATCAAAGCGAACCCAACGAAAACTGCATAGGGCCTCGCCAAGGCTCGAGCCAAGTTGCCCTGTGAGGGCGGGGCGCACATCTTTTACCTCGGTGTGTCATAGTTCCGGTGAGGGCCGACAAGTGTTCGACATCCACCGCCACCCCTTTTTCAGAAGTCGCTGTGCAGACGCCATGACCGAGCTGCGACGTTGGGCCGGCGTTTTCGGACTGCTTTATTTGTCCGTCGCGGCGGCGCACGGCGTGTCGTACAACGACCTCAGCACCCTCACACTGTGTGTGGACTCGAGCACGGTTCAAGTGAACATCGAAAGTGCCGACCCGGTGCTCGACGCGCTTCATACGGGTGTCGTCGCAGAGCGGTTGTGGACGGCCCTGCGCACGACCTTGACAACCTACCGCGTGCCCTTCGAGGAAAAAGCGTCTTGCGAGGACGCAGCGGGCTACGTCTACACCCTTTTTTACGCCCACTGGCTGTACCCCGCGGGCGAGGAGCCGAGCCTCCTCGCCGCCGCCGCGCTACAGGTCGGTGAGTTCGCAGCGGTCGCGGCCGACCCCGAGTTCGTATTGCCAGACGAGCGCTTCGGCGCTTACACGTCCGCCCGACTGCTCGAGAGCGACTTGGGTGAGCCCTTTCACCGTCTTTTGCCCGCCGTCAACGAGGAGATGATAGGTGAACTGGCGACGGCCTGGTGGAGCGACCGCGGCTACCGGGAAGAGCTGCAGCGCGCTTCTCGGCGGGCGCTCCTCGTCCGCCTGAGTGTGGTGAGTGGCCTGCTCACCGTGATGATTGTGTCGGCTGGGCTGTTCTTCTGGCGTCGGCGCAAGCGTCTCGTTTCAACTTGACTCGAGATTTTCCCCCAGCTCGAGCCCGTTCACCCGGTTCATGGCGAGGGTCAACCCTTCGGCGACAACCTGCTCCACCGCGGCCGCCGCCGCCGCCACGACCTCGTCGAGCAAAGCTTTTTCTTCCTCACGGAACTTGCTCAGCACCCAGTTCTCGACCGTCCAGCGCTCCGGCGGCCGACCGACGCCCACCTTGAGCCGCGCGAAGTCCGGGCCGACGCGGTTTGTTATGTCCCTGACGCCCCGTTGCCCCCCCGCCCCGCCGCCACGCTTCAGGCGCAAGCGCCCGAGCGGCAAGTCCAGGTCGTCGTGAACGACGAGGATGTGCTCCGGTTTGAAGCCGAGCTTCGTCATGTAGGCCTGCACCGCTTGGCCGGACAGGTTCATAAAAGTGGTCGGTTTGACCAGCAGCGGGTCACCCTTGGCTTCGTCGGCCGTCCGCATCTTTTTGAAGCCCGAACCCCGCCGCCGCGCCAGCTCGTCCACGACAAGAAACCCGGCGTTGTGCCGGGTTCCCTGGTATTGCGGTCCGGGGTTGCCCAGACCGACGACAAGTTGAATCTTACTCGTCGTCGGCGTCTCTCTCGGCGCGGGGCTCGGCACCTTCTTCGCCTTCGCCCTCTTCGCCCTCTTCACCCACCAGGGCGGGCTCGAGCAGTTCTTCAACTGGCTCGGGCTCTTCCTCGATGCGCGGCGGCACCATCGTGACGATGGTCGATTCGGGGTCGTCCAACAGCTCGGCCTCCGCGGGGAGTTTGGCGACGATGTCGCTGATGTGGCGCGAGTCGCCGATAACCATTTCGCTTATGTCGAGTTCGACATCGTGCGGGATGAGTCGCGGCAGCACGCGGATGAGCACCTCGCGGCGCTGCACGTCCAACATGCCGCCCTCTTTGATACCCGCCGCGGTGCCGACGAGGTTGATATGCACGCCCACCTCGACCGTCTGTCCGGCCGTGACTTCGTAAAAGTCGATGTGGCGGGGCTCGCGGCGGCGCTTGTCCATCTGTACGGCCTTGACCAGCACCTCGCGCGAGTCGCCGTCGATGTCTAAGTCGATGATTGAAGAGGTGCCCTGCGAGCGGAACACCTTGTCGAAAGCGCGCAGCTCGACGCTCACGGGGATGTTCACGTTTTTGTTGTACACGACTCCTGGGATGTGGCCTCGACTGCGCAGAGTCTTGGCCTTGCCCGGCTCGCGTTTGTTCGCCGTTAGTTCCACGATTCCTCCAGAATGGGTTCAGCGGTGTTAAGAACAGGTCGCCCGCAAGGTATTTCTCACGGTGCGACACGCAACTTTACAGGATACTCAAAAACCTGTAGTCTGTCCAGGCTTGGGCGAGTCGGCCAGCAGTTCCAAATTTAACCAAATTCGATTTCAATGACGTGCTGAACGGTACTCTCAAGAGATAGGCGACGAGCAATCGAGCAGCTACAGAGGCTGTTTCGGAGAATAACCCTTCAGTTTCTGGTGAACTAAGCTCCCTTAGCAACTTTTTAAAGCGTCCCGCCAGATATTTAGCCCTCTTCTGAGCAAAGTAGAGGGGAATTAGCTGCTGTGCTGATAAGCTTTAACCTGCTCAACGCTGTTCGAGAGAGGGTTTGTTAAATTTGGAATTGCTGCGAGTCGGTGCGACTTTCAAGAACAACGTCACAGTAAAAAGCCTGGGTGCTACCTCCTTTTCAGAAAAGGTGCCGTTGCCTAAAATCGGTGCCTAAACGCGAGCGTCGCATTTTAGAGGGGAGCAAGACATGCCTTACGACACCTTGGAGGAGTTGCCGGACAGCGTCCGCGATACCCTGCCGAAACACGCCCAAGAAATCTACAAAGAGGCTTACAACAGCGCCTGGGACGAGTACAAAGATGCCGAGGACCGGCGCGGCGACGCGTCCCGGGAAGAAACCGCCCACCGGGTCGCCTGGGGAGCCGTCAAACGCTCCTACCAAAAAGACGAGAACGGCGAGTGGCGCGAGAAGTAACTCGCTCAAATTCCGGCGAGGCCCCGTTACTTCGGCACGAGTGCGGAACTTTGGATGAGTTTGCAGAGTGACTGTGAACTCGAGCGCGCGAAAGAGCAGCCAGGGGATGAACTGCTTCAACTCAAGCCGCTGAGTGCTGCCTAGCGCCGGGTTGCGAATTCGGCCCCCAATTTTCAGCGTGTTTCGGAGTGGTATTTAGGCTGAACTCTGACCATGAACGAAATCATTTTTCTCGTCAACGAAGCGCCCGAAGGCGGTTACGAGGCAAAAGCTCTATCAGCTTCTATCTACACTGAGGCGGACACCCTGGAGGCGCTGAAAGACATGGTGAAAGACGCTGTCGCGTGCCGTTTCGAAGAACACGAACGCCCTAAAATGATTCGTTTGCACTACGTTCGCGAAGAAACCATTGCCGCCTGAACGGTGCCACGGTAACCCCGTGATGTGAGTGGCGACGACCTCATTAAAAAACTCAAAATCTACGGCTACGAAGTCACCCGGCAAACCGGCAGTCACCTCCGGCTGACGCGCAGTGCGGCAGATGGCGAGTACCACTGCACCGTTCCTACGCTGACCCGGACAATCAAGCTTTCGTCAGTGTAGCTTCCCTGTGGGAAATGAGCATCAAACACGCGGCTGGGAAATTGCCCGAGTATGTTGTTCTAGGTAAAGATGCAGAACGCACCCTACAACAAGGTTTTATCCTCGTCCCTATTTTTTACGCACATGCCTACGCTGCTGCGAACCTACCCATGCACCACCGCGACCCGTTCGACCGTGTTCTTTTGGGCACCGCTCAAGCCGAAAGCATGACCCTCGTCAGCAAAGACGAGGTTTTCAAAATTTACACAGTCCAGCTTGTTTGGTAGCTCGAGCCCCGCCTCTAAGACAGTGACTCGAGCTGCTAACCCAAGCACGCTATAATCCGGGTATGGAAGAACGCATCGTCATCGACCCCGGTGTTTGCAACGGTCGCCCGACCATTCAAGGCACGCGCGTTACGGTGCAAACCGTCCTCGAATTTCTAGGCGCAGGCGACAGCGTCGAGGACATCTTGAGCGAATACCCCAGCCTTACGCACGAAGATATTTTGGCAAGCCTGCGCTACTCTTCGCAATAAATGGCAAATCACTTCCCCCTCGAACAGGTCGCGTAACGGGTTTTTTCATGTTTACCTAACGCTCAACGTTATTAACGAAACGTAGTATTATCTTCTAAGTGATTGCGTCGTTTGTAGATCGTGAAGCTGAGAAGGTCTTTCAGGGGCAAACGTCGCGTAAGCTCCCACCTGAGATTCAGCGAACGGCGGAGCGTAAACTTCGCTATTTGCACAATGCGCAAACGTTGAACGATTTACGCGTACCCCCTGCTAACCGCCTCGAGAAGTTGACCGGCAACCGCAAAGGCCAACACTCCATTCGCATTAACGACCAGTGGCGGATTTGTTTTCGTTGGCAAGATGGCAACGCCAAAGATGTCGAAATCACCGACTATCACTAGGAGGTCGCAACCATGAGAGAAAGACCGCCCATCCACCCCGGCGAAGTTTTGCTCGAGGATTTCCTGACGCCTATGAAAGTAACAAAATACCGGCTTGCCAAGGACATCGGGGTAGCACCTACGCGCGTTCAAGACATTATCGACGGTAAGCGCGGCATAACCGCGAACACAGCTTTACGTTTGAGCCGTTACTTCGGCACGAGTGCAGAGCTTTGGATGGGTTTGCAGAGTGACTATGAACTCGAGCGCGCCAAAGAGCGGCTAGGGGATGAACTGCTTCAACTCAAGCCGCTGAGTGCAGCGTAGTGATCGTCGCAAGTATGAGGGGCTCGAGCCCAACGAGATAGGGCTGACTCGAGGGGGTTTGTAAGAGGTGTTTGAGATTTGGGCCGAGCCGCTTGGCCCTGCTCGTCGATGCTAGCTTTCATCATGTGCAGGGGAACGGCTTAGTATTTGTGGGTGGGGAGGAGTGTGAGCGTTTTAAACGTCGGTACTTCTTTCCAAAGCACGAAAAGCCGCCTCGACACGCTCCAGAAAATAAGTATTCAGCTGCTTGGGATAACCTGCATCAGCCTTTCCCAAACTCTCGTAGTAGGTATCCTCTTCCGCACTCGTGGGAAAATACTCGAGTATAGGGGAGGTTTCCAGTGAAACTCCGGCCAGACCAAAGGTTACCCAAAGAAAATAGTGGTCCAATACCCGACCCGTGCGCCCGTTCGTGTCGGGGAAGGGGTGAACGTACTGAAAATCGTGGTGCCCCTGAGCGACAATCTCCACGACTTGTTCCAGGGTCGGTTCGTTCGGTGAGCTTTGCATCTCGTTTACTCGCGCCGCCAGGTTATCAAAGCGTTGTTTCAGTTCCAGGCGTACCTGATGCCACTCTACATGCACCAGGCCTCCCGGCCCTCGGTTGTCGTTGCGGGGTTGTCCTGCCCACTCGTAGACAGGGTCGAACATTACCTTGTGCAGAGCGTAAACATCGGAGTCACTTGGTGAGTGGCCGACCTTGTCCGCCCGTGACGCCCGTTTAAAAGTCCAGATACGACCACGAAGCTCAGCCTCGATAAGAAGAGGCTCGACTTTCTCGTAGCTTGTCAAGAGCCCCAAGCGCGTAGCTTGGGGTAAGGTGATTCGGTTCTGTCTCGCCATGCGGCTCGAGCTTGTGCTAAGGCGTCGCTACTTCTGTCTCGAAACGTTCTGCAACCTCGCGAATGCGCGTTATCGGAATGTCGTAGCCTTCGGCCTTCAAGGACTGGCGGACACTCTCGAGCAGCCTTTCGGGCAGTTTCGTTTCAGCAGTGGCCGGGTGCTGGCGTTGAATAGCGCGCATACGTTCGCTCAAACTTCGCTGGTTTGTCATAAAGCACCTCTAACCTTGCCTAAACAATACCACGGGAAGAATTGTGTTGAGGCTCGAGCCGAGCAAGTTGGAGCGGGCTTGCGAGAGGTATTTAGGGTTTGGGCTCGAGTTGCCACCTACAGTTTAGAAGAAAGGTTAACCGTCATAACGTATTTACCGAGTACCTTTGCATGATGCTGTCGACTGTCGCCAAAACGAGGTCATGTGCTACCGCTTGGCAGACCAGCAAACGGTCGAAGGGGTCACGGTGGTGAGGTGGCAATTTGACAAGCTCCGTTACCGTTACCTCGTCAACGTTCAAGCTGTAGATGTGGTGGCGTTTTCGCTGCAGAGGTAAGTATGCATCCGGGGACGAGGGTAAGGGCAGTTTGCCCAACTGATACTTGATGATAGCTTCCCAAACCGATACGACGCTCAAATAGACTTCGTTGTCCGGGTCGCGCACGGCGTTCAAAATGGGTTCCGGTAAACGTTTATCCCCGCTGATGTACCACAGAAAAACGTGGGTATCCAAAAGGACCTTCATGCACGCTCGAAGTCATCCAAAATATCGCCCGGCAAAGGTGCGTCGAAGTCGTCCGGCACGCTGAACTCGCCTTTGCAAAGCCCGAAAGGGCGAAGTTTTTCGGTAGGTTCGTCCTCGAGAATCGTCACCAACGCCTGGCGTTTGTCACCCAAGGCGACAGGCTCGAGCAGTTCCACTTTGCCCTGCTCGTCGATAATGGCTTTCACCGTGCGCATGAAAGCAGTTTAGCATTTGTGGGCTGGAGGCTCGAGATAGAGTTCAGGAATTATCTGAATTGCTCAATACTGCGAAAATGAATGGACGGCTGTAAATATTTACTGCCAGATACCACAGATATATACTTTGTGCGTTAAAAAACTGACCGTCCAATAGAAGACCGTGGGCCAAGTTGTTACGCAAATTGGCTCCAAATCTATCCACTAACAATCCCCTGAGTTCGTAAATAGTGTCTTTCCCTAAAACCTCTAAAAGAACCGAAGAAAATTCCTCTTCCTCCAGCATTCTGTTGAGGCTGATCTCATCTTGAATGCCTTCACTTGTGTATTTGGAAGTAATTTTTTCTTTCTGAACAAGAATGTGGCGAAGTGTCGACTCCAGTTGTGGAACTAAGATATGTGCGGCTGATAAAAAATCACCTTGCAAACCTGCCACTATTCCTTTCAAGACGGAATACTCGTGTCCATAAGGAATGTAGAGATTACCAGTGATAATAGGAGCCAAGTCTTGCAAGGTAAATGTGTGTGCATACAAAATTTCCTGTCGAGCGGGCTCTATAGTCATTCCTACAAAACTCTGACGGTAAAGATTCTGATGCTGAAACACATCTGCTAGTAGCGTTTCCTCTTCACTTTCCGGTGGGTTGGCAACGTTTCGTCCAAAAGCGTCAACTACTTTGGTGGGTAGCAACCTTTTTAGGACATACCTTCCTTGATCGTCTTTGGCTTGCTGAACTAGGTGATCATGCGATAGGGGTAGATGTAGCCGAGCGAATTTAATGAACGAAGAAAGAAAATTTTCGTCTGAAACAGCTTCAATGGCATTTTGACGTATTTCCTCTACTTTGGAATCACCTTCAAGAGAAACTGAAATTGGAGCCATCTGCTTAGTGGCCTCTTTTTGAACATTCAAGAGTTGTTTGTGCAGTTCTTCGACCTTTTGGTGAGTTTCGGGGAGTGACCTATAAATGTTTATAGCTCTCTCTAACTGATACGAAATTTGGAACCGCGCAAGGTTGGGATTCTTCAATCCCGAGTTGGCCGCTTTGACCCACATTTCAGCTTTGTTGATAATTACTCGTCTCTCGTTATCTTCATCTTTGAGTTTTTGGTAACACTCTGCGGCAAGCTGCCAATGCTCTTCAACCCTGTGCCAAGAGGGTTCTTTATTTTCTTCATTTTGCGCAAGCTTTTCGGCTAACTGAGCGAGTTGATTTGTATCACCATAGTTATTGTCAAGTAGAAGTTGGATAAGCCGATTAGAGTAAAACAAAGGATCTTGTGCATTTTCGCGTATAACACACTCCTCTATGTACTGAAGAACGGTTTTAATTTCAGGTGAGTTTTTCCCTAAACTTTTTGCTAAAGCTAGCGCGCGAGTCAGCGCATGAACAGGTTCTATCCAGTCTTCTGGATTGTCAGTAAGCTTGGCGTAATCTACATAGGCTGAAACAGCAACTCTCGCACTTTTGTGATCTCTTTTAAAGTGCCATAAAACGTCACCAATTCTCGCTTTTAAAGCAGTGTTGTGAATATTTCTGAGAATGGCTCTTAGCAGTTCTTCATCACCACTTGTCAGTTGCCCATTAACAAACAAGCGAACATTGCCTAACTCTTCGGGCGTACCAAAGACCTCTTTTTGATCAGGGTAAAAGCGTAAAAACACAACAGTTGTAAGAAGGTCATACAAATGTGCAATACGCCAATCTCCATGTTGGGCATACTCGTTGTACTTTTTTCGGAAATGATCGAAAAAGTTGTATACTTCCTCTTCTAACAAGTCATCATCGAGATTAAGTTGTTGCAACTCTGAATCTTCAAAAGGAGTATATGTCATAACAAAGGTTATTTTAATCCTTTTGGCCTACTCTCTTCGCAACTCGTAAAGTTCCTCGTACTTCTCCGTCAGATACTCCAAATAAGCTCTCGAGCCCTTCCCAACACCTCGAGCCCCTACCGCCCCCCGTCAACCGACAGCGTCTGCCCCGTCACCCAGCCCGCCATGTCGCTGGCGAAAAACAGCACCCCGTTGGCGATGTCCTCGGGCGTGCCGAGCCGCCGCAGGGCGATGTTTTGCAGCAGCTGTTCTTGACCCTCTTGCCCGTAAGCCTGCCATTGCCGCTCGGTCGTCGGGTTCGAGCGCACGAAGCCCGGCGCGATACAGTTCACCGTCACACCCCACGGGCCGAGTTCGTGGGCGAGTTGCCGCGTCAAGCCGATAAGTCCCGCTTTCGCCGCCGCGTAGGCTTGAATCCCGGTCAGGCTCACCCCGAGCCCTGCACCGCTCGAGATGTTGACAATCCGCCCACCCGCTTGTTTTTCACCTGCCTTTTTGAGATAGGGCGCGGCGGCCTGGCTCATCCAGAACGCGCCGTCCAAGTTCACGCCGAAAATCGCGTGCCAGTCCGTTTCGGGGACTTGCTCGAGCGGTCGCCCGGTTTGCCCCAGCACGCCGCCCGCGTTGTTGACGAGCACGTCTAGCCGTCCTGTGTCTTCCGCGGCTCGCTTGACAAACGCCCCCACCCCGTCGCGGTCGGTCACGTCGAGGGGAAAAGTGCTGAGGTTGCCTGTCTCCCGCCCGAGCTGTTCGGTTTCTTGCAGCGCGTCTAGCAGCACGTCGCCGCCGTAGACGTTCGCACCCAGCCGGGTGAAAGCGAGGGCGATGGCCCGCCCGAAGCCGTGCGCGGCCCCGGTCACGAGGACGGTTTGGCCGTCAAAGCGAAGCTGCACGGCACTCCCGTTGCAGCTCGAGCAAGTTCGCCCAAGCCCGCGACCGCTTCCCCTGCTCGACCTCACTCATGAGTTGAGCGAGCGTTCTCAAGGTCGGAACTGGAAGAGAATGTTTCTCGGCTAAGTCCAGAACGGGACCGTACTGCGCCTCGAACTCGGTCTTGCGCCCATGAACCGCGAGGTCGCGCCACACGCCGCTGTGGGTTTTGGCCGAGCGCTTGTTGAAGGCGACCATCTCGTCAAAGGATTGTTCGACAGCGGTTTCGTCGGCGCTGAGGAAAGCTGCGGGGTCGAAGCCGTTGAAACCCAGCGGCGTGACGCCTGCGGCCGCGGCGACCTCCAGCACCTCTCGAGCCAAGGCGGTGAGCCCCGGTCGCACTTCAGGGGACGCCAGCACCTCGGCGATGCTCACGTCGGTCAGCGCGCTCGCAAAGAGCGTCGCGCCGTAGCCCATCTTGCCCCACAGGTAGCCCCAGATGTTGTCGGTGGTGACGGCGTCGGGTTCAAAACGTCGCAGAAGTTTGTGAAGTTCTTTCAAACGTTCGCTCTTTACGCCGTCCAGCTCGCCCACCACCACCGCGCCGCGTCCGCCGTAGTGGACGACGCCCGGCTCGAGCACGTCCGCGCCGAAGTTCACAAATGCGCCGACGGTGCGCTTCTGTCCCACGGCTCGAGCGATTGAACGTTCGTTGAGGCCGTTTTGTAAGGAGACGACATAGCCATCTCTACTCAAGTGCGGGCGCAGTTGCTCAGTTGCCGCCTCGGTGTGGAGGGCTTTGACGCAGAGAAAAACCGTGTCCCACTCGCCTTCGACTTCGTCAGTGTGCAGGGCGTGTACGGGGATGGTGAAAGCCTCTACGGGACCTTGCAGCTCGAGCCCCTTTTCCTTCATGGCTTCGACGTGGGCGCGGTTCGCGTCGACGAAAGTAACGTCTACACCTGCACGTGCTAAGTACGCGCCAATTGTCCCGCCGATGGCCCCCGCGCCCCAAACGAGAACCTTCACCGCCACGGTCCTTCTAAAGCTTGTCTAACCTCCTCGACGCCGACGCGCCAAACCTCGCTCATATCCTCGTCAGGCCGTTCGTAACGACCGCCAAACGAGCCGTCGCCTAGCAGCTCGCGCACGCCCGCCGCTGACAAGAGCCGCATAAGTTCGGTGTCCACCATCGGTTTTTGGGTATCGGGTGACGTGACGCCCTCCAACCGCGTCCACGCAAAGGCTTCCATCCACGAGGCGTGGGAGGCATTTGCGTCAATTTCGCGCACCTTCGAAAGCGTTTTGGGCGCGTTCCACCAGTTGTGCCACTTCACTTGCACGTTTTCATGCTCGTTCAGCCACTCCTGCAACACGGCGCTCGCCGGGCTGTTGCCGCCGTGGCCGTTGACGAACAGGACGCGCTTGAAGCCGGTTGCGGCCAGGCTGTCCAGGATGTCTGTGAGGATGCGGGTGTAGGTCTCGAGCCTCAAACTCACCGTGCCGGGATAGCCGAGAAAGTAAGGCGCCATGCCGTAGGCGAGCACCGGGAAAACCGGCACGTTCAAGGGTGCGGCAGCCTCCCGCGCCACGCGCTCGGCCAAGATGTTGTCGACGCAGAGGCTTAAAAAAGCGTGCTGCTCGGTCGAGCCCAAGGGGACGACGGCGCGGTCGTCGTGCGCTAGGTAGGTTTCGACCTGCCTCCAATTCATCGTGTCAATCATGTGTTCTCCTTAAAGCCGTGAAAAGCTTACCGGGAGGCTCGTCGAGCTGGCTCACGTCACCAGCTCCCGCAACCGCGCCCGCAGCTCGGGCTGCGCCGGTAGCAAAGTAGCGCTTTGGTAAAGGGCGGCGAAGCGCTCCAGGTGGACGTGCTCGAGCACCGCCCTCGCCGCCAACGCGGGCGGCAACAGCTCGTGAAAACGCCCGAGTTCCAGGTAGGGCGCGACCACGGGCGTGAGGTCGTGCAAGGTCTGAACAGCCAGCGTTTCGTCCCACGGCGGCAGAGCGGCTGTTTGCGCGGGCAGGTGGATACAAAACTCGTTGACGGGGTTCGGGGCCTCGCCCTCAGCATCGGCTTCGTCATTCTTGGCAGCATGCGCGTCCAGAAGGGCCGCCAGCCACAAGCCGTAGACATCTCCCCAAAAGTGAAACAGCAGCGCGCCGCGCAGTTCATGCAGGTAGGGCAGTTCGCCTGCTCGGAGGCCGAGCGCGCGGGCGGCGGTCAGAGTGACGCTAAGCGGAACCGCGAAGGGCGCGGTGCGAAAGTGCATCACTTCGTCAGCTTTCTCTTCGCCGCGTTTCTCGACCCCGAAGGTGTAACGGTCCTGCCACCGCACCTCGACGCTTTGCCCGCCCATGAGCAGGGTGTCGCCCCGGCCACGGGGTCGCTCGGCCATCGCGATGGCGCGGCCCGTGTAGGCGTCGACGATGCGGGCCGTTAAGTTTTCGCCGCCGATGTTGCTGTAAATTTCGTGCGCGTCGGCAAGCTCGTTCAAGTTGACGCCCGCCCGCCACTCGCCGGGTTGACCCGTGCGGAGGTACTGGAGAGTCTGAAGGTGATGAAGAATGTCGCGGAGGTCGTCGTCGCCTGAGTCTTCAGGCACGACGCGGCGCAGGTCGGCGAAGCGCAGCCCGCCCGTGGGGCTCTGTTTGAGCAGGCTGAAGGTCTGCTGGACGACGACCGAAGGTTTGAAGCGGTAAGGCATGTCGTCGTTTTCACCGAGGCCGTGAGCCAGGCGCAACAGGGCGTCGAAGCGCAACTGTTCGCGCGGCGAGCGGAACAGGCACAGCACGTAGGTTGCACCCCCCCGCCGCCCACCCCGGCCGATGCGCTGGAGCAGCGAACTCACGCTCGGCGGCGGCCCCAGCAGCGCCACCTCGTCGATAGAACCGATGTCGACGCCCAGCTCGAGGGTCGAACTGCTCACGCAAACCGCCACGCTCGCCGCGGCGAAACGTGCCTCGACCTCGCGGCGCAGGCCCGCGTCCAAGTTGCCGTAGTGGACGAATATCTCGGCCTCGAAAGGAAGATTGCTGCGCAAATAAGCAGCGGTTTGCTCGACCTCATGGCGGGTGTTGCAAAAGACGAGGGTTTTGTCCGCGCTGCGACGAGCGAGCGCGGCGCTCAGGTCGGCGAGGCTCGGCAGGGGCTCGAGTTCGGCTTGCAGTGTGCGCCCGCCCTCGACCGCGACGATGACGGCTTCTTGCGGGTGCAGGTAGCGCCCGGCCACCTCGGCGGGCCGCGCCACCGTGGCCGACAGGGCGACGCGCTGTTGCGGTGCGGCTCCGGCGTAGCGGCGAATGGCCTCGAGCCGCGCCAGCAGACAGCGCAACTGGTCGCCGCGCACGCCGCCGTCGAACAGGTGAACCTCGTCGATGACTAAGGCGCGCAGCGTGGTGAACACTCTGGGCGTGCGGGTCAGCAGCGAGTCGAGCGATTCCGGCGTGGTGACGAGCAGCGCGGGCGGGCGCGCCGCCGAAACCGGGCCGGTGTCGCCGCTTTTCAGCGCCGCGCTCACGCCCAGGCGCTCCAAGGGCGGCGTCAAGCGCCCATACAAATCGCGCGCCAGCGCGCGGGTGGGGCAGAGATAAAGAATGTGGAGGCCCTTTTCTTCCGCGCTGTACCGCTCAAGGAGCGGGGCCAGCGCCGCCTCCGTTTTGCCCGAAGCCGTGGCCGAGGTGATAAGCGCGTCGCGGCCCGCCAAAAGAACCGGCAACGCCCGGCGCTGCACCTCGGTAAAGTTGCCGTGGCCGGCAAAAAAGGCGGGCCAGGTGCGCGGCAACTGCGCTTTCAGGTCTCTACCCACACTCAGGCGCGCAGTTGCTGGCGCAGTTCCTCGAGCAGCGTCGCCACCTCCAGCTCGGGCTTGAGGTAGAGCAAATCAAAGAGTTCGGTCGCCAAGCGCACCACGCTGCGCGGGCTCAGCACGCCGCGCTGCGCGCCGCCCAAGTGTTCGGCGGCGGCGCGGCGGATTTGCCCCTGGCGTTCACCGGGTTGGTAGCTGTAGGCTTGCGCGTGGTGGTTTTGCAGCACGCTCAAAAATTGCCCGACTTCTTGAGGGCTGTAGTGAGGGTCCAGCTCGAGAACCTGCTCGCTTGTCAGCCAGTCCTCGAGCGGTAGACGGTTGTCGCTGCGGGTCACGGTGAACAAGAACAAAAGGGCTTGTTTGCGCGGGTCCGCGCTGTAGGCGGCGGGGTAGTCCTTAAAGCGGTGCTGCGGCAGGCTGTCTTCGGGGATGAGCGAACGCTCCCGCAGCGCCGCGTGCACGCTCGCGCTGAAAAAAAGTCCGGCCTTGGGGCGCTGGTCGGGGTGGAGCAGCGAATAGCTCTCGGCCTCGTCGATGAGCACGCACAAGCCGCTGTAGCCGCTGAGCTTGGCTAAGCTGCTCAAGCCGCTCAGCAAAAAAGCCATCTGCCGGGCGTTGTGCCCGACTTTGTAAACGCTCGGAAACTTGACGCCCGTGGGGGTGGCCTTGTTCATCACCTTGACACGGCGCGCCCCCATCAGCCAGGCCAGCCAGATGGTGCGCGCCCTCGTGCCCGGCGTCTTGGCGAGCGCGTCGAGCGTGAGCGTCAGCGGGTTGACGGGTTGTTCGGTCAAGCTTTGTAGCGGCCCCGACAGCCCGGCGGCGTCGGCGCGCTCGAACAGCGGCCCTAAGCCGCGCTCATCGCTGTCCGGGTAGCGCAGGCTGCGGGTCAACGCGCTGTAAATGGCAAAAGCCCGGTGGGGCGGCAATTCCTGTAAATCTAAGCTCGCCGTCGCCACCAAAAAGTTGCGCTCCAGCGCCTCCTGAGCGCAGAGTTCAACGAGGTGGCTTTTGCCGAAGCCGTACTCGCCCACCACGGCGCGCACCGCGCCGCCCGCCGAGCGCGCCTCGCGAAGCGCCGCGGCGACGCTCTCCCTCTCTTTAGTGAGCCCAATCGTCAACGCCCGCACATGCTGGGCGGGCGCTACCCCGACGCGCAATGCCTCGACGAGTTGCCGCGCTTCGAACTGGGTGCGCGGCATGGGGCCGGGGAGGGCGTAGCTCGGTGGGGGCGCGGGTGCGTACTCGAGGGCTTGCCTGGCAAACTCCTGTCGCGGCCGCCGGAAGCGCAACCCGTTTTCAAAGCGTACCAGCCACTCGCCACCGTTTTTAAAGACCTGCACAACCTGTCCCGACCCGTAGGTGGGGTGCGTCACGCGCTCGCCGACCGTTACGTCCATCGGTAAAGAACCATCAGTAAGGAGGCGTCTCGCCGCCGAGAAGCGCGTCGGCCTGGCCGCGCACGATTTTCGTCGCCTCGACCTCGGTCAAAACGTGCTCGCCCGCCGCGTGCTGGCGGGCGAGTTCACTCACGAAGGCCTTGACGAACAAGCGGCGGTGGCTGATGTCCAAAAACACGTCTCGAGCGACGTTGGCTAAAATTGCGGCGTTGGCGTTTTGGGTGGCGGTGTCGAGCCGGGTGTCGAAGGCGGTCTCGTAGATGGGGATGAGCTTTTCGCCGATGGCGGTCATCAGCGCGTCCTCTGCTAAGTCCAGGCGGTTCAGGTTGATTTGCGGGCTGAAGTGGTTGGTTTCCGAAAAACGCCCCGGCGCGCGGACGCGCTGTTGCAGCGCCGGGTAGCGCGGTACCACGTCGGTGATGAACTGCGGCGGCACCGCGTAGACGAACATCGCGCCGGGCAGCTCGTCGCGGCAGCGGTCGATGACCTCGCGCAGGTTATCGGTGGCGAGCTTTTCGGCCTTGCCACCGATGCTCGCCATGCGGTCCACTTCGTCGAAAAGGAGCAGCAGACCGCTGTAGCTTAAGGCGCGCACAGTTTGCGTCAGCGAGCGGAGCATCCGAAAGGCGTTGGCGCGGCCCACCTTGCCGGTCACGCCGGTTTCGCGCAGCAGTTTGGTGTCTTCGGGACTCGTGGCCTCGCCCAGAAGCCAACGCTCGAGGGCCTCCAAGCGCTCCTCCTGGTCCCGAATCAGCGCCTCGAAGTAAGCCAGCACCGCGGCCCGGTAGGGCGGGCTGTCGATGGGGGTGGCCTCTAACGTGTCCACCAGACCCCGGTAGTTGGGGTGGGTGAGGGTCTCGAGGCTCACATTTTGCCCCGTCACGCGCTCCAAGCTGCCCGCCAAAAAGCGCGGCAAGCCCTGCTCGTCGCTCACGGCCTCGTCCTCTTCGTGCCAGATGAGGTTGCGCGCCACCGCGCCGTAGACCAGTCTCTGGTCGTTGTACGGCGTCTCGACCGGGCTCAGGTCGACCTTCGCCACCGCGAAGCCGCGCGCCCAAGCGACGTCGCGCAGACAGTACAAAAAGTGCGACTTGCCGCTGCCGTAGTCGCCGACGACGAGTTTGAACGTCGCGCCGCCGTCTTGCAGGTACGACGACAGGTAAAACTGGTCGAGCGCGTCCAGCAGCGAACGGTTGCCGACGTTGAAGTGCTGCACCCCTTTCGTCGGCGGCGTGCCGGTGCTGCCCAACACCTCGATGATCTGCCGGGCCAAGCCTCGGCTCAAGCTGAGTTGGCCGGGGCTGAGTTGACTGGGACTAAGTTGACCAGGGTTGCCAGGGCTGGCTTGATTGAGACTGGCTTGGTTAGGGTCGCTGGGCATAGGGTGAGTTCCTGACTCGAGTTGAGTTTCTGTCAACAGCTAAGCGCTAACGGCTTTCACTCCTCCAAAAAAGTAATGTCCGCATAGTATTCGCCGTCCAGCGCCGAACTGGGCAGCCATAAGCTGCGGCTGGCGCTCTCGGCCTGGCTTTTGGTGGCGACGCCCAAACGGAGCGAATGGTTTTCAAGCGCGGGCGAGTTTTGCGCCAGCGCCAGGTCACGCACGAACCAAGGGCGCTCGTAGTCTTTGAAGGTGCCGCGCGAGGGCGCGTTCCAAAAGCGCGTCGATTGGCGGTTCAAAACCAGTTTGCTGTAAACCTCGATCAAGTTGATGCGGCCACCCTGGGGCAGCCGTGAGCGCTGCTCTACAAGCTGTTGCCAAGCCGTTTTGAGTTCGTCTAAAAACGCTTCTGGGTCGACGTCTCGCTGCACGATCTGCTTGTACTGCTGCTCATACGCTTTGACGATGGCGTTGATGGAGAGAGCCAGCGGGCGCGTCAGCGGCTCTTTGCCGTAGAAAAATTGTGCTTTGCGGGCGGCAATGTCGATGCGGAGTACCAGCGGGTCGATGACAACGGTCGGCGGGCGGCCCTCGACTGCTAGCCCTTTGGCCTCGAACGTTTCCTTGAGGTCTTTGGCGAAGTCGAAGGCCAAACCCTCCAAAGCCTGCTCCGTCTCCGCGCGAAAGCTTGCGGTGGCGCGGGCCAGCGCTTCGTCGTCCACTTGTTCGGCGGCTTGCTCGAGCTTGACCAACGCCTTTTGCATCGGCAGCGCGTCGGCTTTTTCCTCGGCGGCGAGTTTGGCGGCGACTTTGAGCGCGGAACTCGCGCTCCGCAACGCTTTGAAGCGCGGCTCCACGGTTTGCTGGGCGGTTTGCAGTTGCTGAAGCGTCTCGTTCATCGGCCTCCCAAATATGTGCGATTGTAACAGAGTCCCGCTGGGAGCCGCGTCAAGACGTAAGGTTGAGTGTGAAGGCTTCAATCCTTGTCAGGCGCTGAAGCGCCTGGCTACACGCGAAAGATGACGAACTTCGACGAGACCTCGGCAGGTCGTGGCGCTACTCGCTCTCCAAACCGAGATGAACGTAGACACGGTTCAACTGCTCTCTCAAGTCCTCGACCTCGGCGCGGAGTTGCTCCAACTCGCTCAAAGTGCTGGCGGCGGGTCGCGCGCGGGGCCTCAGTTTTTCCTCGTCCGTGCCGAGGGTGTGGCCCCAGCGGTCCTGGCTTTGGCCGGGGCCGCGGCCGAAGTTTTGGGCCAGCGGCGGACTGTGTTCGGCGAGTTTTTGCAGCGTCGCTTCGACCTCGCCCAAGTCTTGAAAACTTACGTAGCGCTCGGTTCGGGTGCGCAGTTCGCCGGGGGTTTGCTGGCCGCGCAGCATGAGCACGGCGAGCACGGCGAAGCCTTCGGGGCTCAACTGAAACGTCTCCGCCAACATGTGGCGGTGCTTGTAGACGCGCTCGTTGTCGGCCCTGGTCGTGCTGACCAAGCCCTTGTCGCGCAAGGTTTGCAAGGTGTCTTCGACTTCACGCTCGCTCAGGTCCGTCACCGGGTCGCGGTTGGTTTTTTGATTGCAGGCGAGGACAAGCGAATTTGTGGTCAGCGGGTAGGTTTCGGGGGTGGTGCGCTCTTTCTCGAGCAGGCTGCCCAAAACACGTATTTCCTGGTCACGCATTCCCATCGGTTGGCAGTATAGCAAAAGGACCGAGGTCGAAAAACTGCCTCGGTCCTTTTCGGTTCCAACGCTTGTCGGTCAGGTGTAACGAATGTTCGTCTCGCTGTCGAGGTCGAAGGCTTGCACCTTGTTGGGGTCGGCGATGAGGTCGATTTTGTCGCCGATTTGCGGGTTGACGTGGGCGTCTAAGCGGGCGACCAAGTTCTGGTCGCCGTCTACCGAGGCGATGACGATGGTCTCCGCGCCGAGCGGTTCGACGACCTCGACGGTGGCGTTGATGGTGTGGCCCTCGGCGGGGATGTCGGTCATGCCCTTGATGTGCAGGGCTTCGGGGCGAATGCCCATGTAGACTTTTTTGCCGTTGTAGTTGAGCAGTTTTTGCGACAGTTCACTGTCCGGCTTGACGCTGAAAGAGCTGCCTTTGATGGAGCCGTCTTGCAGCGTACCGACCAGAAAGTTCATGGCAGGCGAGCCCATAAAGCCGCCGACGAACTTGTTGACCGGCCGGTCATACAGGTTGATGGGCGTGTCGACCTGCTGGATAAGGCCGTCTTTCATCACCACGATGCGGCTGCCCATCGTCATCGCCTCGACCTGGTCGTGCGTGACGTAAATCGTGGTGACGCCCAAGCGCCGGTGCAGCTTGGTAATCGAGGCGCGCATCTCGACGCGCAGCTTGGCGTCCAGGTTGGACAGCGGCTCGTCCATGAGGAACACTTTCGGCTCACGGACAATCGCGCGGCCCAGCGCCACGCGCTGCCGCTGCCCGCCGGAGAGTTCGCGGGGACGGCGCTCGAGCAGGTGCTCAATCTGCAAAATCTGCGCGGCCTCGCGAACGCGCGTGTCGATTTCGTTTTTGGGCGTTTTGCGCAGGCGCAAGCCGAAGGACATGTTCTGGTACACGTTCATGTGCGGATACAGGGCGTAGTTCTGAAACACCATCGCGATGTCGCGGTCTTTGGGCGGCACGTCGTTGACCACGCGGTCACCGATTTTCAGCGTGCCGTCGGAGATTTCTTCCAGACCGGCAATCATGCGCAGCGTCGTCGTCTTGCCACAGCCCGACGGTCCGACGAAGACCATGAACTCCTCGTCCTTGATGTGCAGGTTGAAATCTTTGACAGCAGTAACGTTGCCAAAGCGCTTGTAGATGTGCTCCAAAATAACCTCTGCCACAGCGTCCTCCCAAAAAATTGATTTTAACAAGGCGAGTTTAGCACGGTGCCCGCGCAAAGGCAAAGGGGAGCGGCAGACTGACAGCAATTCCAAATTTAACAAACCCTCTCTCAAACAGCGTTGAGCAGGTTAAAGCTTATCAGCACAGCAGCTAATTCCCCTCTACTTTGCTCAGAAGAGGGCTAAATATCTGGCGGGACGCTTTAAAAAGTTGCTAAGGGAGCTTAGTTCACCAGAAACTGAAGGGTTATTCTCCGAAACAGCCTCTGTAGCTGCTCGATTGCTCGTCGCCTATCTCTTGAGAGTACCGTTCAGCACGTCATTGAAATCGAATTTGGTTAAATTTGGAACTGCTGTCACAAGTGCAAAAATAGTCAGCCTCGGCTATTTCTGCGCTGGCTAGGTGTAAGGCGTCGAGCGGTTTGATACCTTGCTCTACAAATGTTTCGGCTCGAGCTTCGATACCGTCATCAAGTAAAACCTCGGTTTTCGCTTTTTCAAGCACGGCTCGAGTCGCCCCTCTTCTGATTTCATCGCTCATACGGTCCAACTCAAATACCAGAATTTCCGACGACACAAGCTCGACATCACCAGCTTCTACCAAGGCGACAATGTTGAGAATAACCTCAGCCTCGACTCGAATGCGTACTTGACTTTGATCGTCCAGGGGCCGCTGCAAACTGCAACTGTCGAGAGTAGATTTTCAAGACCCGTTGTCCCTTAACCACTTTTTCGCCGCTTCTTCGGCGTCCTCGAGCGCCGCGTCGAGCGACGGATAGGTGCTCTTGCCCTCCCAAACCAGCCCGCCTTCGTCCAGCAAGCGGATGAACGAGTTTGCCCCGTCGCTGTGGCCAACTTCCAACCAGCCGTCCAAAACCCAGGCTGCCAGGCAAGGGTAATGCTTCTCGATGGTGGGCATGATAGTTTCGGTCAGTTGGGCGCTCATTTTGGTAGAGTATAGCGCGCCTCAGCATTTTTCCTACGGGGCTACTGACAGGAGAAACTATGGCGAACATCAGGGCTGTCGCCCACATCAAGGCACGTGCCGACAAGGTCGAAGAGATGCGCACCGTGCTGACGGCTTTGCTCGAGCCGACCCGCCGCGAAGACGGCTGCGTCAGCTACATCCTCACTCAAAACTTGGACGACCCGACCGACTTTACCTTTATCGAGGAGTGGGAAAGCCGCGAAGCTATCCAGGCGCACTTGGGCTCGGCCCACGTCGCCGAAGCGCTGTCGCACCTGCCGGAGGTCGGGGCCGCCGACCCCGATATTCGCACTTATGAGGTCTTGGCTTAGTAAAAATAAAGCTGTGGCGGTCTCGAGCCATTCATTGACAACTTCGGTCAGTTCAACTCGCGGTTTGGTAAATTACAGGTCTGTACTTCGGCCTGGGAATGGCTTTGCCCGTTTCTTTTGCGACCTCGAGCCACGCTGTTTTTGCAAGCTCGAGTTCGGCAAGCGCCTCGGCAGGCGTTTCTCCAAAAGCCGAGCAGTATTTCAGGTCGGGAATATCAGCGATGTGGCCGCCGTCTTCCTCGCTGAAAAACAGGTTGACTGTCCCAACATGGGAGGGTATAAGCCCCCAACTTCAGTTGGCTGCTTTAGCTCAGGTAAACTGAGCTAAGTGAGCGAATACCGCACAGGCAGCCATACACGGTTTGCGCTAGAGATACATTTGGTGTGGTGTACCAAGTACCGTAAACCCATCTTGCGAGGTGATGTCGCCCATCGTTTCCGAGCCCTGGCGCGCGAAGTATGTAGCGAGTTGAAAGTCGAGATTATCAAAGGAGTGGTGTCGAGCGACCATGTGCATATGCTGGTATCCATCCCGCCACAGTTGGCTGTGAGCAAACTGGTACAGAGGTTGAAAGGGAAGACCTCGTACAAATTGCAACGCGAGTTTACGAGTTTGCACAAAACGTACTGGGGCCAAAGGATGTGGGCGAGAGGCTACTTTGCTTGTAGCACCGGGAATGTCAGTACGGAGATGATAGCGGCCTATATAGAAGGGCACACTGAAGAGGACAGTTTCAAGGTGGTGGACGACTTCGAGTCCTAGTTCAGCTTCCTTGAGGGAGCCTCACTTGAGCCGACTTCAGTCGGAAAGACACTTTCAGTGTCGAAGTCATTCCACCTGCTTCAGCTGGTGGTTGATTGAATCCGTAACTATCCATCAGGCGTACATCAACCTTTCGGCTCGGGGATGGCGCGACCCAATTCTTTTGCGGTCTCGAGCCACTCCCCAATGATGATTTCGACGTTCGCTACCGCTTCGGCATAGGTTTTGCCGTCCGCCAGACAGCCAGGCAGTTCTGGCACTTCGGCGATAAAAGCGTCGTCTTCAGGGCTCCAGTAGAGAATGACCTCGTATTTGGGATGTTCAGTCATCGGTCTCGCCTCCGAGGTTCCTTTCAGGACTTCGACAAGGTTCTGGAGCCTCCCTAGTCCGTCACCGCCCCTTTCGACGCGCTACTCACCAACTTCGCGTACTTCGCCAGCACGCCGCGCTCGTATTTTATAGGCGGCGGGCTCCAAGCCCTGCGGCGTTTGTCCAGCTCCTCGTCGCTCAAGTTCACTTGCAGCAGGTTCTTTTCGGCGTCAATGGTGACGCTGTCGCCCTCTTCAAGCAGCGCGAGCGGCCCGCCCACTTGCGCCTCGGGCGCGACGTGGCCGACGACGAGGCCGTAGGTGCCGCCCGAAAAACGCCCGTCGGTAATCAGCGCAACCGAATCGCCCAAGCCTTTACCGATGACCGCCGAAGTCGGTGACAGCATTTCGCGCATTCCGGGGCCGCCCTTAGGGCCTTCGTAACGGATGATGATGATGTCTCCGGCTTGAATGGTGTCGTTCATGATGGCGGTCATGGCGACCTCTTCGCTGTCGAAAATACGGGCGGGGCCGGTGATGCTGCTGTTTTTGAGACCGCTCGTTTTGGCGACCGCGCCCTCGGGGGCTAAGTTGCCCTTGAGAATGGCGAGGTGGCCTTCTTTGTACTTGGGCTTGTCGAACGGCAAGATAACGTCCTGGTCGGGGGAGGGCGTGCCGGACACGTCGGCTAAGTTTTCCGCGACGGTTTTGCCCGTCACCGTCAGGCAGTCGCCGTCCAAGAGGCCAGCCTCGAGCAGCATCTTCATCACCAGCGGCACGCCGCCCGCCGCGTGAAAGTCGGTGGCGACGTATTTGCCCGACGGTTTGAGGTCGGCCACGTGCGGCACTTTGCGGCGAATGCGCTCGAAGTCGTCCAGGCTCAGGTCGATTTCGGCGGCGTGGGCGATGGCGAGGTAGTGCAGCACCGCGTTCGTGCTGCCGCCGATGGCCATGACCACGGCGAGGGCGTTTTCGATGGAAGCCTTGGTGATGATGTCTCGAGCGGTGACGCCCTGTTTAATCATCTGCAACAACGCCCGCCCGCTCTGGGCTGCGCTGTCGTGCTTTTCGTGCTCGACCGCCGACATGGTCGACGAGTAGGGGAGGCTCATGCCCATCGCCTCGAACGCCGACGACATGGTGTTGGCGGTGTACATGCCGCCGCACGAGCCCGCGCCGGGAATGGCGCGGCGTTCGATGTCGCGAAAAGTTTCCAACTCAATCCGCCCCGCCGAATACTCGCCCACCGCCTCGAACACACTGACGATGGTGAGGTCATCGCCGTCATGTTGCCCTGGCAGAATAGTGCCGCCGTAAACGAAAACACTCGGCACGTCCAGCCGCGCCATCGCAATCATCGCGCCGGGCATGTTTTTGTCGCAGCCGCCGACCGCGATAACCCCGTCCATGCTCTGCCCGCGCACCACGGTTTCGATGCTGTCGGCGATGACCTCGCGACTGACCAGGCTGCACTTCATGCCCTCGGTGCCCATCGAAATGCCGTCCGAAACGGTGATGGTGCCGAACAGTTGCGGCATCCCGCCCGCCGCTTTAATGGCTTCTTCGGCCGCTCGAGACAGGTCACCCAAACCCGCGTTGCACGGCGTGATGGTCGAAAAGCCGTTCGCCACGCCGATAATGGGCTTGTCGAAGTCGTCGTCGCCGAAGCCGACCGCGCGCATCATCGAGCGGTTGGGGGCGCGTTCAATGCCTTCGGTGATGAGGGCGCTGCGGCGGTTGAGTTTTTCGGGGGTGGGGCTGCTCATGGTTGGCCTCCAAGATTCGCTGAGTAGCTAGAAGTGTACCTTAAAGACCACGAGGCGCTATTTTCGTTTCAAAGTTTTCGCGCCCGGAGCGCCATAAACAAGGGGATGTCCTGGTTGTCCTGCTCGCCTTTGTTCATGGGCTGGTCGGGCAGCTCGAGCAGCGCGTCGATAAACAACCCCGCGTCGCTCAGGGCCGTGACGTAGTCTTGAAGCGGCCGGTGAAAACTCCGCGTCGTGCCAGGGCCTTTGACGTGGTCTTTCATCGGTACGTCCAGCGGGCGCAAATAGCTGTCCACCCGGCGATAGGTGAGTTTGCGGCCCGCGTCAAAACCCCAGCCGCTCTGCCGCGGCACGCGAAAGCAAGGGTGGAGCATAAAAATCACCAGCCGCCCCCCTCTTTTCAGCGCCCAACCGGCCGCGCCCACGACCTCGTCCAGCGGGTCCATGTCCTGAATGCTGAGGAGGAACACGACTCCGTCGAAGCTTTTTTCTTTGAGGGTCGGAAGCCGTTGCAAGTTCCGAACGTCGGCGCAGATGAATTCGCCCGCCTTGCCGTGGTGCTGCTTCGCCGAACGCACGAGCGAAGAACTCAGCTCCACCCCGACGTAACTCGCGCCTGCGCGCGCGACGTGCGGCGCGAGGACGCTCGAGCCCGCCCCGAGGTCTAAAATCCTTTCGCCGGGTCGGGGCTCGAGCAACTCCAACGTCGTCGGCAGCGCGATTTTCCGGTGATAGTGGCTGCCCTTTTTGCCGACCCAGCCGTCGTACCAACCCGCGACGTTTTCCCAGCTGGTGTTAGAGGTTTTGGGTTTTACAGTTGTAACTTTTGTAAATTTAGGCTTCATCAATACAAGTAAGCGGCGTGATTTTCCGACGCGTCTGTCATGTTGCCCTTGACGGGTTGGCCGCCAAGTCCCAAAATGGGGTCTTCCAGAATAGATACAACCGTAATGACATTGTTTTCTCTGCGGATTTCAACCGCGTCGACACTCTCGAGCAGGTCCTTAGGAATCGTAATACCTTCTTTTGTTACCTGAGCTTTCATGCTGACAGCATACTCGAAACCTCAGACTGACTGGGTAGGGGAGAACTCAACGGCTGTAGCCAGAGGTCCAAACGCATCTAATGATGTAAGTTGCTGCTGTTCAAATTCACTACGGAATCCAGTTGTTAAGACTTGATCCCCAACAACATGTGGCTAGATGTCCGTCAAGGATAAAATTCGGAAATCATCTAGTTTGAGAGCTCCATATTCAAGGACTTTGCGAACAGTAAACAGAATGAGAAAACCTTCCTCGACGTAATAACAGCGTGGAAAATTTCCATTATGCAGTTGTTCTTGCATATCATAATGCCCCGGCCCTCGAAAGGGTTCATAAGCATAGTCTCCGATCTCTTTGGGGCTTCTCTCTTTAAAATAGCCAACACCCATATTGTCGAAATAAAATTCCTTTGCCACAATGTCCTTAGCTCCCTGACTTGATGTTAGGGTTTCTACTACCCTACCCGCCGATGGCGACCATCGTCCGGGGCCGCTCGACGAGCGTGGTGTGGTTTCACACGCTCGAGAACCTTTCTTAGATAACCGGAACCGGTTCAGAACTCTGCCAAGGCCCATCTTACAAAATCTGTCATAAAATTTGCGCTGCAGCAACACAAGCTACTTTACCCTTCGACGAACTCGAGCAGCACGCGGTTGAACTGCTCCGGGTTGTCCCAGTTGAGCATGTGTCCGGCGTCGTCGATAAAAACCAGCCTGGATGCCGGAATACGTTGCGCCATCACCCGCGCTTGCCTATGAGTTTGCTTGTTGAGACCCCCCACCATGATAAGCGTCGGACAGCCGATGTCCTCTAAGCGTTTATAACCGTCGAACTGAGTGACGGCTTTCCATACTTCGCGGTAATTTGTGAGGTCGGCAGCGTGCTTACCGATTTCGGCCTGGACGTAACGCTTTGCACCGGCGCTGTGTTTCCCGATTTGACCGGCGAACAGCTTCGTTTGCCAAGCCACCGGTGCAAGGTTGAACATAGGCAGCGTAATTTCCGTCAAAAAGGCTTCCAAGCGCGTCGAGCGAACCCCGTAAGAAGTATCGACCAGGACGAGCTTAGCCACACGTTCTGGACACTTTACCGCTAGTTGCTGAGCGACCATGCCACCCAAAGAGTGACCACAAAGAACAACCGGCTCGAGTCCCAAATGCTCTAAGAGTTGCCTAACGTCGTCTGCAAACTTGGCGACGCTGTACGGGTAGCCTTTTCGTTCGGATTGCCCGTGGCCTCTCAGGTCAATCAAGAGGTAAGACTTATCCCCGAGCGCGTCGAGCTGAGGCTGCCATTCGCTCGAGGCGATGTAAGCACCGTGGGTAAAAACAACAGTGGGTTCACCGTTATTTACATGTTGAAAAGCAATTTTTGTGGCGTCGTCGGTTTGGAAATGGGCTGTGTTTGCAGGGGTGGTGTTTGCGAACTCAGGTTTCATACCTACCAGCCACAAAGCAGAAGTCCATCTCTACCCTTTTGATTTCGTCCGGCCTTCCCCAAACAGACGAAACCTGACGGTAAGCCTCTGTGAAAAAACCTTCTCCAAGCGCGGCCATACATCTTCGGGTTGATGACCAGGTGTGAAGGTAAGCAAAAAACCGGTTTAAGTCCCAGCATGTCTCCATTGTAAGAACGGGGGCTTTGACAGGTTCAAAAGGTATATCGAGGTCTCTGTAGTGATTCCACAAAAGTTTGTTTTGTTCCGCCCAGTAAGGTTCTATCACGTTCAAAAAGGCTTTTTTGAGGACTTCATCAACTTCACTGTTTATGTTGGGCCAGCAGTACCCCCACGCCGAAAAGACACCCCCCGGTTTCAACACTCTTTTTACCTCGCCGAAAAACCGGTCGTGCTTCATCCAATGTAAGGCTTGGGCTACACAAACCAAATCGAAAGAGGCTGCTGGGAAAGGTGTAGCCTCAGAGGGGCAGACAGAGTAGTTTATCTTTGGATGGTTGAAGGCGTTTTTGATTTGGTTGGGGCTTACGTCCGTTGCTTGCACCTCGTCAAAATAACCAGCGAGGCTGACAGCGGCTTGTCCGTTGCCACAGGCGCAGTCCCACGCGCTTTTGGTTTCCCTACACTGGCTGACGAGAAATTCAAACAGTTCCGGTGGATAACCGAGTCGTGCTGAAGCGTAAATATCGGCTTTGTCGTTGAACAGTTCGGTGTAGTTCATAGTGAGCTTTTTGTTTCATGCGGTTCGGACACTTCGACAGTGTAGTTTGCCATAGTCTAAGTCTACTGCTGGAAATTCAACGAGAGAGTCCAAATCTATTGCAGTGCCTGGTTATGTCGTGGTCACTAAAGCTGAGATTTCTTCAGCGACCTGTTTAACGGTCTTGTTTTCAGTGTAGACCGTAAACTCCGCCAACTCAGCGTTCGAGGGGTGGTTGAGGAAATGTTCGTTGGGGTTTGGCGTTATTTCTGCAACATAGCTGACGCGCTCATTGAGGACCTCGAGGGATTTGTCTAAATCGGAAGAGGGTAGCAGTAGAAAGATAAAAGGATAGGGAGCCAAGACAGCCTTTATTTTGAGAAAAAGAGACCTATCCTCGTACACGGAGTGACCTGCGCCGAAGTCGATAACGCTGCCTGCGTTTTCACTCAGGATTCTTTCGACGGCGTGCGCTTCAAAGGGCTTCCAATACCGATACAGCCCCCAAAAACCCTCTGCTTCGTATCTTGCCGCCGCCTCTTTTTCATCGTAACCGATTTCCTTGTAATAGTCCTCTCGCACATCGTCGATTGAGCACCTCGGAATAGCAAGATTGTTACTGACTTGCTCGCCGACGCTCGACTTTCCAGTGCCGATAGGTCCAATGAGAATAATGGTATCAGGCATTTTTCAAGCTGAAGAACTTGAGAGGCATGACTAGATGTCCAAAGGTTTAGTGTTCGCCTACCCGCCGATGGCGACCATCGTCCGGGGCCGCTCGACGGGCGTGGTGATGCCCGAGGCGACCTTGCGGTGCGCGGCGACCAAAAACATCTCCTGGATGGCCCCCACCGGGTCGGCGGTGCTCAACGCTTCGCGGATGTCGATTTCGCGGTCGGTCATGAGGCAGGGGCGCAAACGGCCGTCGCTCGTCAAGCGCATCCGGCTGCACGCGCCGCAAAAGGGTTCGGAGACGGGGTTGATAAAGCCGATAGCGCCTTGCCAACCGGGAACTTTGAACAGCCGTGCCGGGGCCGAGGGGTCGGTCTGGACGGGCTCGAGCGCGCCGAACGCCGTCTCGACCATCTCTTTAATCTCTTTACCGGACACGAAATTCTCAAAATACGCCCCCGGCTCGGCGTTGTTGAGGTGCATGTATTCGATGTAGCGCGTGTGGATGGGCCGGTCGCGTGTCAGTTCGGCGAGTTTGACGATTTGGTGTTCGTTGATGCCGCGAATCACCACCGCGTTCAGTTTGACCGGGTGCAGTCCGGCCTCCAAAACGGCCTCGATGCCCGCCCACACCTGTTTGATGTCGCCGCCCTTGGTCGCCTCACGGAACACCTCCGGGTCGACGGCGTCGAGCGAGATGTTCACGCGGTCGAGCCCGGCGTCGAGCAGCGCGGGCAGGCGGCGTTTTAGAAGGCTCGCGTTCGTCGTCACGGCCACGTCGGGGATGCCGACGACGTTTTTGGCGTGGTAAATCATTTCGGGAAGTTCTTTGCGCAGCAGCGGCTCGCCGCCGGTAAAGCGCACCGCGTCCATGCCCAGACCGGCGGCGGCCTCGACCACGTTCGCCACGTCCTGCACCGTGACCGTGCCGAGCGGGTCGCCGTGGCCCAGGCCGAGCGGGTCGCAGTAGAAACACTTGTAGTTGCAGCGCGGGGTCACGCTGATGCGCAAGTCTCTGACGACGCGGCCGTGTTGGTCGATGAGCGATTTCAAAGTAAGGAGAGTGTAGCGTAAAAATGAGGTGGGCTGTGTGGCTTGGGGATGGGCGTCGGGGCTCGAGCCTCAACGCCGTTAAGATTGAGGCTGTGAATAAAATTGAAGCTGTGAACAATTATCTCGTCCTGACCGACGCCGACGTTGCCGAACACCTCACCATGCCCGTGGCAGTCGAGAAGATGGAGGACGCCTTTCGAGAACTTGCGGCGGGTACACTGGTCGCGCCGCCCCGCTTTCGCGTCGAAGCGCCCAAGGGTGCCCTGGTATTTACCGCGGGCGCGGCGACGGGCGCTGAGCAAGCTATCGGTTTTCGCGTTTACGACACCTTTCCGAGTGCCGCCTCCACCGACCAAACCCAGCTCGTCGCCGTTTTCGACTCGGAAACAGGACGGTTCAAGGGGGTCGTCATCGGCGGGGCCATCGGCGCTATGCGCACGGGCGCCATCGGCGGTGTGGCCGTCAAGTACATGGCGAAACCTGCTGCCAGCGTTCTTGCCGTCGTCGGCGCGGGTTTTCAAGCGCGAACGCAGCTTCGCGCGGCTATGGCAGTCAGGACGTTCGAACAGGTTTTCATCACCAGCCGGACCCGCTCGAGCGCGGCAGCTTTTCGTGATGAAGTCAGCGCGGACTTCAATGTCCCCTGTGAGGTGACCGACGCACAAGCGGCTGTCCGGGACGCCGACGTCGTGCTGTGCGCGACTACCAGCCGAACACCCGTCCTCGAGGCGGCATGGCTCAAGGCAGGTGCGCACGTCAACCAGGTCGGCCCCAAAGGTCTCGGTCGTTCGGAGCTTCCCGCGAATATTGTCGACGTTGCTGCCGTCATCGCCACGGACTCGTTAGAGCAAACCAGGGCCTACCCGGAACCTCACTTCGTTACAGACGAAAGTCGTTTCGTCGGTTTGGAAAGCATTGTCGTGGGAAACAAACCGGGACGCCGGAGTAACGACGACGTCACCTTGTTTTGCTCGGTGGGTTTGGCCGGCACAGAGGTTGTGTTGGCAAATCATCTTCTGCGGCTGAAAAATAGTTCTATGGCTGAAAATTGACTTTGTCGTAAAGGTTTTTCAAAAATATCACGCAGGGGACGGCGGCGAGCGTTCCCACACCCTCGAAGCTTGATAAATATAGGCATTTGCCTATATACTGGCGATGAAGGGTGACGCTATGGCAATCGAAAAGCCGGTTATCTGGGTTCGCTCCTCTTTGGAGGAGCTGAAGGCTTTACCCCAGAAGCCCAGACGTGACATAGGGTTTGCCCTGGCCGAAGTGCAAGAAGGTGGGTTTCCAGACAATGCCAAACTGCTGAAAGGTTTTAGTGGCGTCTACGAGATTCGCACCGACTTCGACAGCAATACCTACCGAGCGGCTTATGTTGTGAACCTTGGCGAGAACATCTACGTGCTTCACGTCTTTCAGAAGAAGTCAAAACGCGGTGCGGAGACGCCGAAGGCCGACCTGGAAAAGATACGCGGCCGCCTAAAACGCGCTCAGGAACTTGCAAAGGAGTTGGAAAATGACAACCCGTAAAAAGGACTTCGCCCTCGGGAGTGGCAACGTGTTTGCCGACCTCGACTTGCCCAACCCCGAGGAGTTGCAGCTAAAAACAAAACTCACTTTGCTCATTAAACGAATTATTCAGCAACGTGGCTGGACCCAACAACAAGCCGCCGACGCCTTGGGAATCAAGCAACCCGACGTGTCTGAACTCAGCCGAGGCCAGCGTCTCGAGCACTATTCGGTAGAACGGCTGCTGAATTTTTTAAGCAAGCTCGAGCAAAAGGTGACGATTACCGTCAACAGTGACGAACTGCCACCGGAGGAGATTGTGCTTGTCGCTCAGGCACCAACAGGATGAGCGTGCGCCGAATACATTACGGCTTCGGCGCTTGTCCGGCGTGCCAGCTTCCTCTACGCCCCCCGCGCCAAAAACAGTCGCCGCTGGAAGAATGAGTGTCGGGATAACTCTGTAGCGCTCCGACGACCTCCTTCAAGGGAATCCGGTAAGCAAAACGGGTTTTTAAGTACCACAGCTCGAGCCCCGCCCTCAGCGCCTCGGCATCGTCCAGCGCGACACCAAGACGTTGTGCGTAAGTCAGCGCCCGGTTCACTGCGAGGTCGAAAAGCGCTTCCCTAGACATCAAAGCTATCCCTTAGCGTCGCTTGCCAAAGCGTGCCGCACTCGGTACTTTCCACTCGGTCCTCGGTACTTTTCTCAGTTCCTCGTCATAACCTCGTAGCCGATACCGCTCAACACCTGCACCGCCCGCTTGAGTTGAGGTTCGCTGTCGAAAGCGAGCCGCACCGCGCCGCCGGTTTCGCGGATGCCCAGAACCTCGATGTCGTTGATGTTGATGTCGGCCCCGCCGAGCGCGCCGGTCATCTTGGCGAGTTCGCCGGGCTTGTCCGGCACGCCGACGACGATCTCGTAGCGGGCGGGCAGCAAACTGCGCTTGACGATGGGGAAGCTGTCGCGGGTGCGCTTGGCGGCCTCGGCGCTCTCGAGCAACTTTTCGGGGTCTTCAAGCGTTTCGGTGAGGTGCTCGAGCTGCCTCTTCAACGCGTTCAGCGCCTCGCGAATGGCTTCCCGGTTGCCGAGCACCATGTCGCGGCTCATCGTCGGGTTGCCCGAAGCGATGCGGGTGAGGTCGCGGTAGCCGCCCGCTGCCAAGAGCATCATCAGGTCTTTGTCCTCGTCCTCGCCAATCATTCGGGTGAGGGCGACGGCGGCTAAGTAGGGCACGTGACTGACCGCGGCGACCAGTCGGTCGTGCTGCTCGGGGCGCACCTTGAGGGGTTTCGCGCCCAGGTGGGTCACAAACTCGCGCACCAGCGCCAGTGCGGCGGGGTCGGTGGTCTCACCCGGCGTCAAAACCCAAACCGCGTTTTCCAGCAGCGCCGCCGAAGCGTTCTGCACGCCGCTCTTTTCGCTCCCCGCCATCGGGTGGCCGCCGACGAAGCGCAGGTGCGACAGGGCGCGCACGATTTCGCCCTTGACGCTGCCCACGTCGGTTATAACCGTGTGTCGGCCCAAAAAGGGCTCGAGTTCCTTCGCTAAAGGCACCAGCGCCTTGGCGGGCGTCGCTAAAATGACGAGGTCGGCTCCGTTCAGCCACTCACCCGGCGACAGCTTGGCTTCGTCGATGACGCCCATGCCCTGCGCAGCCTCGAGCGCTGCAGGATTCTGGTCTAGTCCGACGACCCGCTCGGCCAAAAAGCGCTGGCGCACGCCTAAGCCGACCGAGCCGCCGATGAGCCCGACGCCCGCGATGACGACGGTCTCAAGCAAGGGGGCGGGTCGCATAGGGTCAAGTTGTATCATGTTTCTCGTTGCTCGTGATTCGTTCTTCGTTTTTACGAACTGCGAAAAGCGAACAACGAACTAATTTCTCTAAACGTGGACGGGCTCGAGCCTCTTCCCGTGTCGCGCTACCGCGTCCATAAACGCTTCAAACGGTGCGATTTCCTCTTTGTAACGCGCAAAGCTCATCTCCGGGTGCCACTGGACGGCCAGGACGAAAGCCGTGCCGGTTCCTTCCACAGCTTCGACGACGCCGTCCGTCGCCCAACCCGTCGCTCGCAACCCGTCGCCGAGAGCGTCAATCGCCTGGTGATGGTACGAGTTGGTGCGGACGGTGACCGCGCCGTAGCTTTTAGCGAGCAGGGAACCCGGCTCGAGCCTCACCTCGTGAAACAAAGTTCCGTCGATGTTGCGCTGGCCGTGCTGAACCGTGTCCGGCACCGCGGGCAGGTGCTGGTGCAGCGTGCCGCCCTCGGCGACGTTGACGAGTTGGATGCCGCGGCAAATGCCTAAAACGGGGATGCCCTTGCGCTTTGCGGCTTTGTAAAGCGCCAGCTCGAACAGGTCGCGCGTCTCGTCCACGATGCCCAAACCCTGCTGCGGCGTCTGCCCGAAAAAGTGCGGGCTCACGTCCTCGCCGCCGCTTAACAGCAGGCCGTCGGCACCTTCGACAAACGTCTCGGCGAGTTCGGGCTCGAGGTTGGGGGTGAACAGCGGCAAGCCGCCGCACTGCACGATGGCCTCGGCGTAGTTGACGCCGCCGACCACGTCGGCGCGGCGCAGGCCCTCGAGCCGCATCCGGGTCGCTGTGGTGATGAGGATTCGTGGTCTCATGCGGCTGAGCATAACAGAAGGTGCCGAGCCGTAGAGTAAAACCGGATTCAGCCCAACTTTCAACTCGGTACTTTCAACCCGGTACCGTTTTAAGCGTTCGGCCCGAGCAGGTGGTCTAAACAAAGTTCGTAGGTGACGCCCTGCCGAAAATCGTCGGCCAAGTCCGCGACGGTCACCTCGGCGAGAACGTTTAGCAGGGCGTCGCGCACCCGCAGCCAGACGCCGTTGCGGGCGTGGCAGCGGTCTTGGACCGCGCAAGGTTTGTACCAGTTCAGGCTCACGCACGACAGCGGCGCGACGGGGCCGTCGATGGCCCGCATCACGTCGCGCAAAGTGATTTCGTGCGCGGGCCGGGCCAGCGCGTAGCCGCCGCCGGTACCTTTTTTAGAAGCGACGAGGTCGTTGGCGCACAGTGTCGCCAGAATCCGCACGAGGTAAGGGCGAGCCACGTTCACAGCCTCGCTGATGGCGTCGCTGCCGGTCCAGCGGTCGAGGGGCACGGTGCCCAAGTAGCCGAGCGCCTGAAAAGCGTAAACGTCGGTCGCCGAAAGCCGCATAAACGAGTATACCAAGCGCTTGTGGCTTGTAGTTCGTGGTTTCTTGGTTTTTCTACAGGCTATAAGCTACTAGCTACTGGCTACCAGCTGATTTGTAAGGTTCGCAATCCTCGCCTTACTCAGCGTCCCACTCGTACTCCATCCGCCGCGCCGTCCACTCGGCCGTTTGTTGCCCGTGCAGCTTGGCGACGACGTGGAGCGCCATGTCGATGCCCGCCGAAACCCCCGCCGAGGTGACGACGCGCCCCTCATCCACGAAACGGGTGTTCTCGGCCATCGCTACTTGCGGATACTCGGCGCGCATGAAGTCGATGCTGCCCCAGTGCGTGGTGGCGCGTTTGCCGTCCAGGATGCCCTTTTCGGCGAGTAAAAACGCGCCCGTGCAAACGCTCAAGGTGAGTTCGGTGTGTGCGTTCTGCGCCTCAATCCAGTTCAAAAGCTTAGGGTTGTGCCGCTCTCTCCGCGTGCCCCGTCCGCCCGGCACGACGATGATGTCGAACTGCGGCGCGTTTTCGAACGTGTAGTGCGGCTGCACGAGCAGCCCGCCGCGACACTTCGCGGTTTCGGCTCGCTCTGCTACCGTGAAAACTTGAAAAAGCCGCGCCTCGTCGTCGTCCACGCCCTCAGGTCGGGCGACGGAAAAGACTTCGAAAGGGCCGCAGAAGTCCAAAACTTCGACCTCGTCGAAAACAAGGATGCCGACGCTGCGTGGGGTCATGGCGGCAGTATACCGTCCTGTTCCGTATTTCAGCCGTCAGCGGTGAACCAGCTCCCGCAACCGCTCGAAAATATCCAGGCCCTGCTGTTTGAGGGTGTAAGGCGTGTCGATGAACACCCAGTTTTCGGCGAGCTTGTCGCCCGCGCGCCGGTAAATATCGACCACGCGCATGTCAATAGGGGTGTTCGTCGCGGGCAAGCCTAGGTAGCCGCCGCCGGTGACCGTCATGCTCAAACTCGGCCAACCGACCCAGCCGCCGTAGACGCCTTCGGTCAGGCGCGCCTTGTGGCCCCTGTGTTCGCGCGTGCTGTAGAGACTCCGGCGAAACGGCGTCTGGTGCTGCCGTTTGAAGCCGCCGATGCTCAGGGTCGAGCCGACGCCGCTGGGCCCGTACCAAACCATGTCTTCGTGCCAGGTCTCGGCGAGTTTGGCGGGGCTCATGTCGACGTCTTTGTGCTCACTCAAGTCTCGAGCCATGCGCTCGATAAGCTCCAGGGTCTTGACGGACTCGAGCACCTCCTGCGGCTCCAGGACGAGGCCGTCGTGCGTTCTGGGGCCGGGAACGATGATTTCCGCGCCCGTTTGCATGGGCAAGGGGTTCACGCCCGCCTGCTTCATCACGCCTATCAAGTCGGCTAAAAAGTACGTTTCGGCGACGCGCCCGTCGCGCACCTCGTGAAACTCGCAGTAGCGCAAAAAGGCCAGTCTACCAGTCGCGGGGATGTCCAGCCAGGGGCGTTCGAACAGGCCCATGAAGTGGCCCATGCTCACCACCCAGTCGCCGCCGAACACCGACGTGCCCGCCAGAAAAACGTCTTGCCGGCGCTGCACGAAGTCCCAGGCTTCAAAAAAAGGCCGGTAGAAGGTCTCCACCACCGCGTCGGCCCCGCGCCGGTCCTCGAACGGGAAGACGCCGTGCCACAGGTGGTCGCTCGAGGTGTAGTTGCCGACAACTTTGCTCAAGCTCTGGAGGTCGGCGTGCTCCAACTCGGTTTGAAAGGCTAAAACGAGGGCCTTGTTGGCTTGGTGCGTCTGTGTATCGCCGGGGCGAAAGTCGTTTTTGAGGGGGTCTGACATGGGGCTCCTAGGCGGGTCGGGTTGAATCCGAGTTCGTCATCTTCGGTGGGGTTAAAAAGGTCTGAGGTTCAAGGTTCTTCAGCCAGCGTGTAGAACGTACCCGGCCCCCGCCCTTTGCGCTCGATGAGGCCTGCTTCCAGCAAAAGTTTGAAGTCCAGCGCCCGTGTAGCTTTGGCCCTGTCGACCAGTTTTGCATAGTCCTTGTCGGTGATGAAGCCGTGCTCCTCCAGATAGCTCAAAAGTGTTTTGTGATGAGTTTTCAAGCGCAGGTCTTGGGCCTGCTTTTTCGCAAGGATTTTTTCAAGCCTCACGAGTTCTTGCAAAATGCCCTCTGCAAAGTACTCGAGCCAAGGGGTGAAATCGACCTTCAGGTCATAGTAGCTACCCTGCCCACCTACGTTTTTAAAGTACCGGGCAACATTCTGGTTGTAGTAGTTCTCAAAGCTCAGCAGGGCGAACAGGTTGACGCCCAGGTCTCGTAAAAGTAAGGTACTGGCGAGCCTGACCGTACGTCCGTTGCCGTCTATAAAAGGATGAACGAGGGCAAACTGCTTGTGAAACAGTCCGGCCAGGATAACCGGGTCCAAGGTTTTTTCGGCTTCGACAAAAGCATAGAGGTCCTGCATAAGTGCAGGAACATCGTCGTGGTCAGGCGGTAAAAAGACAATCTCGCCTGTCCTCGGGTCGTGAACGAAGACGGGTTCTTTGCGGTAGGCTCCGCACTTTTCTGTGACGAGCAAGTCTTTCATGACTGCCTTGTGAAGCGCCAAAACGGTGCGTTCGCTAAAAGTTTTGGGCTCGAGCATCACCAGCGCACGGTTGTAGTTGACCACCTCCCGTTCACTCTGGCTCAGGCGTTCCGGCTTTTGTTTCAAAAGCGCTTTGACGGCGGTCAAAGCCAAAGGATTTCCCTCGATGGTCGTCGACGCGTAAACCGACCGTGTCCTCGCTTGAGCGCTCAAGTCCGCCAACAAAGGCTCACCGAGAGACCGCTTGTTGAGTTTGTAGACGAGCACGGCCATTTGTTTGAGCGTCTCGAGCAAAGAAACACTTATCTGATAAGTCGGTTGAAACACTATCGTCTAAATATAGTCTATATTTAGACGATACACAGTTTTCCGACAGATAACAAAGTGAAAGAGGCCCTTGTCGTCAGACGAGGTTGAGCGAGTCTCAGCCCTTCACCGCCCCCGTCGTCAATCCCGAAACGATTTGTTTTTGGAAAAACAGCACCAGCAAAAAGAGCGGAAACGTTATCGAGGCGGCGGCGGCGATGGCCTCGAGCTGGTCGGTGAGCGTCGTCTCGCGGTTGAAGTAGGCGATGATGGCCGGGACCATCGTCCGGGTTTCGCCGTCCAGGAGCAAGGCCGACACCAGGTAGTCGTTGTAAGCGAGCATGAACGAGAACAGCCCCGTGGTGATGACGCCGGGCCACATGATGGGCATGATGACGTTCCAAAACGCCTGCAGGCGGTTGCAGCCGTCGACCAGCGCGGCCTCGTCCAGCGCGGCGGGGATGTTGACGAAAAACGAGCGCAGCATCCAGATGGTGAAGGGCTGGTTGATGGCGACCAGCACGACGATGACCGCGAAGCGCTTGCCGTACAGCCCCCACTCGATAAAGGACGGCAGGTAACCCGTCACGAGCGTGGAGTGCGGCAGCGCCCGAAACACCAGCGCGGCGATGAGTATCCAGAACGCCCAGGGCGTGCGGGTGCGCGCCAGACCGTAAGCGGCGAGCGTGCCGATGGTGAGAGAGATGGTCACGACGCCCACGGTGACGAACATCGTGTTCAAAAACTGCTTGTAAAAGCCGTTCTCGAGCCAGACTTCCAGGTAGTGCTGCGTGGTCAGGCCCATGACGGGGTCGACGAGGTTGTGGAGCAGCGGCACGCCGCCCAACAGGCTTCGGAACAAACTCGCCAGCAAGGGAATGACGACGAGACTGAGCGCGGCGACGACGAGAAAACCTAAGTAAACGCCGACGACGACCCACGGACGAGTGCTCGAGCGGCCGCTGAGGCGTTCCACAAGCGACTCGCGGTTGGCGAAGGCGGTGAGCAGCAAAAAGGCCGCCACCAGCGTCAAGACCACCGTGACGACCGAAACTCCACCGGCGATGGTGTTGGTGCTGGGTCCGAAGATGACGACCAGGGGGTTGGGGTCGAAGGCGTCGAGCGGCAGCTTGAACGACATGACCAGCAGCCACAGTAAGGGAAACACCGCGACGGTGAGCCACACGCCGAGGATGAGCCAGGTCGTGACGCGCAAGCCGAGCGGCAGCCGGAACAGTTTATTCTCCACGGGTCACTCCTGGTGCTCTTTCCAGGTGTTGCGCAGGGGCGCAACCAGCAAGACGACGATGCCGACCATGATCAGGATGGCCGAGGCCGAAGCGCGCCCGATGGAGCGGTTGCCGGTGTCGTCGGGCGTCAAGAAGTCGAAAGTGAGCCACTGCAAAGAAATCCGGAACGCCTCGGCCCGGAAACCGATAATCTCGTCGAACACGCGGTAGGTGTCCATCAGGTGGATGAGCGACACGAAGACGATTAGGGGCGTAAGGTGGGGAAGGATGACGTTGCGGATAATCCGCCAGCGGCTGGCCCCGTCGATGCGGGCCGCCTCTATCTGTTCACCCTGAACGGTTTGCAGGGCGGCGTAAAAAATGACGAAGGCGAAGGGAGCTACGTGCCAAACGCGGTAAAAGTACATGAGTAGTTCGATGGTCCAGCCCTGGGCGAACATGGAGATGTTGCTGCCGGTCAAGCGCTCGAGCTGCGCGGTGACGATCCCGTCGCCGATAAACAGCCACCTGATAGAGAGCGCCCCGATGACCGGCGTGATGATGAAGGGCAGCAGGGTGACAAAAATGACGGGTCCGCGCAGGCTTCGGGCAATCGCGTTGACCGTAAAAGCCAGCACCAGGCCCACCCCGATGACGAGCGGCAGGGTCAGCAGCGTGAACATCAGCGTGAAGCGCAGCGCTCCCCAGAAAGCGACGTTGGTGACGCCTGAGAGCCCCCGGCCCGCGCCGGACAGGGCCGCACGGACCTTGTCCCACTCTAAAAGTTCCCGGTAGTTCTCCCAACCCACCCAACGCGTGACGGTGATGGGCCGCCCGTCGTCGTCCAACACGGGAATTTGCCGGGTGGTGGTGGTGCAGTTGAAAGGAGTACAGTTTTCTTGCTCGACGGTCTGAAAAACGTTCTGGGTTCGCTGGAAACTTTGCACCACCACGAGGCCGAGGGGAACCGCGATAAAAACCACCATGAGGACAAGCGACGGTGCCACGAACATCAGAAAGGGTTTGGTTTTCATAGACCTCCCGTTTTCCGAGCTTTGGTTGTTCAGCCTCGAGACTTGCACCTTTTACACCTTTTACAAGGTTCGCCCGCGCGTCGGCTCGAATATGTCGGTTTGCAAAAGTCTACACCGTTTGCTCGTGTAGGAGAGACGGTGCCGGGGTTAAAAAATCAGGGACCGCCCTAAAGCAGCCCCCGACTCGTGCGACGCTCATCCCTTACTCGATAAAGCCCGATTCCCTGGCGGCGGCGTTGTACTCCGCTTCGATGTCGGCCAAAGTCTGCTCGGCCGTCTCCGCGCCGGTCAGAAAGTCCGCGACGTTGTTGCCCGCCGCCGTGTGCATCAGGCCGACCAGGTTCGAGGCCGGGTAGGAAGGCGCGCCCGCTTCCGCCGAGGCGACGGCGCCCTTGGCGATGCGCGACTCGACAGGCTGGGAAGAGAGCCAAATCGCCGCGTCCGGGTGCTGCGAAAGGTTGTCGTAGCTGATGCCCTCCAAGAAAAGCCGGAAGGCCGCTTCGGCTTCTTCGTCTGAGACGTTTGAAGCGATGGTCGCGCCGTCCCACCACAGGGTCGTGGCGGGGGGGCCGCCTGGAACCGCGGCGGGGGCGGCGGCGTAGTCGATAAGCCCGACGACCTGTGACTCTTCGGGGTTGTCCATCGCGCCCGCACGCGAGGCCCACAGGTTCGCCATCGCGATTTGGCCCTGCTGGAACTGCTGCTGCACGTAGGTCGAGTCTGCGGCCAAGTATTCGGGGTCCATGTACTGGGTCAGGGCTTTGAGCATTTGAAGCGTGGCGACGCCCTGCTCGTTGTTCACGGCGGCGGTGTTGTCTTCGTTGAAAAACGTGCCGCCGAAGCCCAAATACATGTTGATGAACTCTTCACCCAGGTTGAAGCCCGAGGCGAAGGTGCCGCCCAGGGGATAGTCCACCACGCCCGCGTCCTGAATCGCTTGGGCGACTTCCAAGACCTCGTCGTAGGTGGTGGGCACCTCCAGCCCGAGCTGCTCAAAGATGTCGCTGCGGTACATCAGGTGCTGCGCGTTGATCATCATGGCAATTGCCACCGTTTGGCCGTCGACTTTGATGAGCTGGTTGGGCGCTAAGTCTTGCCCGTACTCGGCTACAAGAGCGTCCAGCGGACGGACCAGGTTGTCGTTGAGGAGCGGCACGAGCGTTGCGTTGGCAACCCCGCCGATGGTGTACTGCGAGGGGTTCGCCGCCATCGCGGCGGCCTGCTTTTCCCGGAATTCCTGGTCGAGTTCGGGCCTGAAGTTGCCGCACTCGGCCATGCGGTCGGTCACGACCTTCCAGGCCTCGAACCCGGCCGACAGCGAGGTGACGGGCACCTCGTTCTGAAAGCTGCACTGCGCCCAAGTCGTGCTGGACGCGAGCAACACCAAGCCTAGAACAGTAAAAAGTATTCGCTTCATACCCGTCTCCCTTTAGAATGAATTGTCGCCGACGCCGCGCTGTAATACACGGGTACCCCGAGAAGCTCGAGCGTGTGCTTGAGACCCGAAGGACGTGCAAAAACATTGGCGACTTGCCGCTTCACCTTAACCCACAGGTGCTCTACTTTTCAACCGGGCGGCGGTTTGCCCGGCGAGGCTCGCGCGCCGCCCTTGCATTTTGCGCCCGGCCCCGTTATAACTGCGCTTGACGAAGAGGGCTTCCCGGCACAAAACCCGACGGGCGGGGGCGAGCCGGCAGCGTCGGCTCGAGGTCGGCCAGCCACTCGAATACAGCTCTCCGGCAAACACAGCCCCCGGCAAACACAGCCCCCCCGGCGAAGGAACGGTGACGACCATGCGCGACCGAGCGACTCACAACCTGGACCTGCACAACCTGGACCTGCACAACCTGGACCTTGTCGACAGGCTCTACGCGGCCATCGACAAAAACGAGGTCGGCGCGACGGCTGAATTCTGGACCGAGGACATGGTCTGGCGCGGCCCGGCGGGACTGGGCACGCAGCGCGGCGTCGCAGCGTTCGAGCACAACGTGCGCGCCCCGTTCATCAAAGCCTTCCCCGACAAAGTGGGCGTGGACGAGGTGCGCTTGGCGGCGGGCGAGTTCGTCGCGTCGGCGGGCTACCAGGACACGACCTTCGCCGAGGACTGGCTCGGCATCCCCGCGACGGGCGAGCGGGTAAGGGTGCGCTACATGGACGTCTGGCGCGTCGAAAACGACAAGCTGGCCGAGAACTGGGTTCTCATCGACGTGTTGGGCGTCCTCGAGCAGGCCGGTTACGACGTCGCAAAAGTGCTGAAGTTCGTCGGCTCGAAGCCGCCCGAGTTTTTCGACGAAGCGGAGTGACCCGGTTGCTGAGCGCGGAGACCGGCGCGTGAACGTTCACGAAGCGAACAAGCAAATCTTGTGGGACTACGGACGCGAGGTGGGGGCGGCTCGAGGCGCTTCTTTATCCACCGTTTTAGACCGCTACGTCCGCGAGGACGCCGTTTTCCACATCGCTCATCCCATCAATACCGTGACAGGCGTAGAGGCGCTTGCCGCCGACTTTTGGGAGCCGTTCTTGCACGCGTTCAAAAACTTGCGCAAGTGCCCCTACATCTTTATGGCGGGTGCTTCGTTCGGGGCGGACTGGGTGAGCGCGACCGGCGACTTTGTGGCGACCTTTGTGAACGACTGGTTGGGTTTGCCCGCGACCCACACGAACGTGCGGCTGCGCTTCGGGGAGTTTTACGCGCTCGAGGCCGGCAAAATCACCCGCAGCTACCTCATGCTGGATATCCCCGAGCTGGCGCGGCAGGCGGGGCTGGCGCTGTTCCCGCCGAGTCTGGGCTGCGAGTTGTGGATTCCGGGGCCGCTCTCTGGCGACGGCGTCATGCTGAGCCCGCAGGACGAGGCCGCGTCCGCGCACAGCCACAGTCTCGTCGCCGCGATGCTGGCAGGGCTCGACAGCTACGACGAACACGACAAAGAAAGTATGGGGATGCCCAAGTATTGGCACACGGACACCATGCGCTGGTACGCCTCGCACGGCATCGGCTCGAACTTCGGGCTGAAAGAGTTCGAGGACAACCACCAACTCCCCTGGCTGCACGCTTTTCCCGACCGCAAAGGTGACGGTATCAGCGTGATGCTGGCCGAGGGAAGTTACGTGAGTTACGCGGGCTGGCCCATCACCCACGCGACGCACCGGGGCGGCTACCTGGGCGCGGCGGCAACGAACCGAAAGGTGAGTATGCGCGGCCTCGACTGGTGGAAGCGGGACGGCGACAAGCTGCTCGAGAACTGGGTTTTCGTCGACCTGCTCGACCTGTTCGCGCAAGTAGGGCACGACCCGCTGGCCGAGGCCGTAAAGGCTCGAGGCTAGACGCCGTGCGAACGTCCGGGCGGCGTATGCTGAAACCGGACTACGCCAACCCAAAATACCTTCGACACGCGGAGACGGATGACGGACTCAAGTAAAATGGACATACCGACGCTTCAAGACAACTTAGCCGAGCTGCGCCGCAAGAGCGGGATACCCGAAAAACAATCCCTGCGCGGCTTCGAGCCCCAGTACCGCGACATCGTCGACTACATCGTCCGCATCACCCACCGCATCTGGGAAGAGGGCGACATGGGCTACATCTACGATACCTACCTCCACAACGTGACGGTCCACACGGGTTACGGCGCGGCTTACGGGGTCGAGGAGGTGGTGAGCGGCTCGGTCGCCTTTTTGGCCGCCCTGCCCGACCGCCGCATGGTCGCCGAGGACGTGGTGTGGATGGGCGACGACGCGGCGGGCTTTCACACCTCGCACCTGATTGTCAACACCGGGACCAACAGCGGCTACAGCCCCTGGGGACCGCCGACGGGCAAGCGGGTCGGGTTTTTGGCGATTGCCAACTGCTTGGTGCGCGAAAACCGAATTGTCGAAGAATGGCTGGTGCGCGATACAAGCGCGCTGCTGCGCGGCCTCGGCTACGGTTTGTGGGACGTGGCGCGGGCGGTGGTAGCCGCGCAACCGCCGCCCGTTTTCGGTGAAACCGACCGTCTGCAGGGGCAGCACCCGCCCGCTCCCTACCAGCCTCGGCACGAAGAACCTCACGTCGAGGACCTCGTGCGGCGACTGTTTCACGAGGTCTGGAACGGGCGGCACTTCAACGTGTTGGGCGAGGTTTACGGGGAGGACGCAACTCTGCACGTGCCCGGCGGGCTCACGCTGCGGGGCGTGGCGAACGTCCGCGCTTACCACCTCAACTTCGTCGCCATATTCCCGGACGCCCACCTCAACGTCGAGCACGTTTACTGGCTCGGCAACGAAACCGACGGCTACCGCGTCGCGGTGCGCTGGCGTTTCGCGGGCACGCACGCGCGCTACGGCTGGTACGGGCCGCCCACGAACAAGCGGGTGGACGTTTTGGGCATCAGCCACCTGCACGTCAAAGACGGTAGAGTGACCAAACACTACTTCGTTTTCGACGAGCTGGCGGTCGTGATGCAGCTCGTCGCGTGAGGGGAAACATGGCCGTAACCGTTCTTAAAGAGGGTATCGACGTCGGCACCAAGCAGGACATCGACAGCAAGGTGCGCGAGACGGTCGAAGCGACCCTCAAACGCATCGAAGCGGGCGGCGACGCGGCGGTGCGCGAGCTGTCTGAGCAGTTCGACCGCTACTCGCCCGAGAGTTTTCGGCTCTCAGAAGACGAGATAGCGGCCTGCGTCGCCCAAGTGCCCGAGGACGAACTGGCAGCGATTCGGTTTTCGCTCGAGCAGGTCCGCACCTTTGCAAAAGCGCAGCGCGAGAGCGTTCGTGACATTGAGGTCGAAACGCTGCCGGGCGTGACCCTGGGCCACAAAAATATCCCCGTCAACGCGGTCGGCTGTTACGCGCCGGGGGGCCGCTACCCGATGATTGCCAGCGTCATCATGAGCGTCGCCACGGCGAAAGTGGCGGGCGTGAAGCGCGTCGTCGCCTGCGCGCCGCCTAAGGACGGCAAACCGTACCCCGCCACCGTCGCCACCATGCAGCTTGCCGGGGCCGACGAAATCTACGTCCTCGGCGGCATCCAGGCCGTCGGCGCGATGGCGCTGGGCACCGAAACGCTGTCACCCGTCGACATGCTGGTCGGCCCCGGCAACGCCTTTGTCGCCGAGGCGAAGCGGCAACTGTTCGGGCGCGTCGGCATCGACCTGTTCGCCGGCCCGACCGAAGTCCTGGTCATCGCCGACGACACGGCCGACTTGGAGATGGTCGCGACCGACCTGTTGGGTCAGGCCGAGCACGGCCCGAACTCGCCGGCGGTGCTGCTCACGACGAGCGAGCGCCTGGCGCGCGGCCTCCAGGCCGAAATCGACAAGCAGTTGCAAACTTTGGCGACCGCCGACGTCGCCGGGCAAGCCTGGCGCGACTACGGCCAAATCATCCTCGCCGACACGGACGAGGAACTGGTACAAGAGGCCGACCGGCTTGCCAGCGAGCACGTCGAGGTGTTGACCGCGAACCCGGACTACTTTCTGGAACACATGACGAACTACGGCTCCCTCTTTTTGGGTCCCGAAACGAACGTCGCGTACGGTGACAAGGCCATCGGCACCAACCACATCCTGCCGACGAACAAGGCGGCGCGCTACACGGGCGGGCTGTGGGTCGGCAAGTTCTTGAAAACGGTGACCTACCAGCGCTGCACCCCCGCGGCGAGCGTCGTCGTCGGCAAAAACTGCGAGAAAATCTGCGACATCGAAGGCTTTGTGGGCCACAAACGCCAGGCGACGTTGCGGGTCGAGCGGTACGGAGAGGGGGTTCGTTCTTAGTCGTTCGGGACTTGTAAAAACGAACATCTAAGAACGAACAACGCTTTTATGCCCCTCCCCCTCGAGCAGAAAACGGCCCTCGTCACCGGCGCGGCGGGCGGTATCGGCTCCGAGCTTTGCCGTCACCTGGCTGAGGCGGGCGCGCGGGTCGTCGTGACCTACCGCAGCAGCGAACGTGAAGCGCGGCGCTTGGCTGAAAGTTTGAGCGGTGACGGCCACCTGGTCGCTCGAGCCGTCGTGGACGACAGCGCCACCCTGAACGCGCTCGCCGAGCAGGTCGAAGCGGCTTACGGCAAGCTCGACATCCTGGTCAACAACGCGGGCGTCACCCGGCCCGTGCCGCACGACGATTTGGAGGGCCTGGACGACGAACTCATTGACAGCATTTTCCGCGTGAACGTGCGGGGGGCGCTGGCGGCGGTGCGGGCCTTCAAACCCTTGCTGCAGCGCTCCGGCGACGGGCTCGTCGTCAACATCTCGTCGGTTGCCGGGCGCACCGGGGTGGGCAGCAACGTGGCCTACTGCGCCTCGAAAGCCGCGCTCGACTCGGTGACCCGCTCGCTGGCCCGGGCGCTCGCCCCGAAAGTTCGCGTGGTGTCGGTGTCGCCGGGCTGGGTGCTGGGCGAGTACGCCAAGCGGATGCCGCCTGAAACTATCGACGAGCAGGTTGCTAAAACCCCGCTCGAGCGCGTCGCCACGGCCGACGACGTGGCGCGGGCGGTGCTGGCGGTGGCGGTCAACCTAACCTTTTCTACGGGCTGCGTCATCCCGGTGGACGGGGGACGGCCGCTGTTGTGAACGTGGCCTGTGAAGAGGGCTTCAGAAACCGGTTTCACCCGTGACGCGCGTCCGCAACCGCGAAGAGCCGTAGAGCAAGTCCGTAAAAAAGCGCCCGTCCGGCGCGGTGAGCCACCGAAAAGGCTCCGGCGCTTGTTCGTAAACGGCGCGCAACAAAGTGAGGGCGGTCTCGAGCGGGTCGAAACCCTCACCCTGCACCCCGTCCTGCAACACCAACTCCACCCCGTAAACTTCGGCCCCGGCGTGTTTCGAAAAGGACGGCGTGAAATCGACGGGCTCGAAGCGCACGCCTGAGAGCGCCTGAGAATTGAGCGTTTCGGCCAAAAGGTGAGCGTCCAGCCAGGGCGCGCCGACTTGCTCGAAGGGCCGGTCGCTGCCGCGCCCTTCGCTGAGGTTGGTGCCTTCAAAAAACACCGTCGCGGCGTAACAGCGGGCGCTTTCAAACGTCGGCAGGTTAGGCGAAGGGGGCAGCCAGGGCAAGCCGGTCTCGCTCCAGGACTCGCCGCGCCAGCCGGTCACCGGGACGACGAGCGGCGGCTCGAGCCCCAAGTCTTCAGCCATTCGCAACGCCAGCTCGCCCAAGGTGCGCCCGTGGACAAAGGGAACGTCGTGCGCGCCCACGAACGACGCGAAGCCCGCCGCCACGCCCTCGCCCCGGACGCCGCGCCCGAGCGGGTTGGGGCGCTCGAGCACCACCAGGCGCGTGCTCGCCGCGGCGCAAGCCTGCAAGCAAGCCTTGAGCGTGGACAAGTAGGTGTAACAGCGCACCCCGACGTCTTGCAAATCGACCAGCAGCGCGTCTAAGTCGCGCAGGTGCTCCGCCGCGGGCGCACGCCGCGCGCCGTAAAGGCTGACGACCTTTAAGCCGGTGCGCGCGTCGACACCGTCGACGACCCGTTCGCCCGCCTGGGCGTCGCCGTAAAGACCGTGTTCGGGGCCGAACAGCCGCTCGAGCGTGAGGTCGGGGTGCGCGGCGACGAGGTCGACCGCGTGCCGGGGTTCGCCGCCGACGCGGGCGACCGAAGCCCGGTGGGCGAGCAGGCCGACGCGCGCCCCCTTCAGGCTCTCCGGAAGGTCTTCGACGAGTCGCTGCAGCCCTACCTTTGTCACGGGTGACGCCCCACAAACCCACTTTAGCCCACCGGGCAGGCCGGGGCGGCTTGGCACGCCGGGGCCGGACTCGGTTACCATGACCCATGTCTATCGTCGCGGACTACCTGCGCAACCTGCGCGAAATCCACCGCTCGGGCCAGGCCGTGCCGGAAACGTCTTACTACGGCACCCTGGAAACGCTGTTCAACGAAGTCGGCAAAAGCCTAAAGCCGCGCGTGCGCGCCATCATCAACCTGCGCAACCGGGGCGCGGGCATTCCCGACGGCGGCCTGTTCGCCGAGGACCAACTGCCCGGCACCGACGCCGACCCCCTGACGACGGGCCAGAACCCGGCGCGGGGCGTGCTCGAGGTCAAATCCACCGCCGAAGAGGTCGAGGCCGTGGCGAAAAGCGCCCAGGTCAAAAAGTACCTCGAGCGCTACGGCCTGGTCCTGGTTACCAACTACCGCGCCTTTTTGCTGGTCAAAAAGGGAGCTGGCAGCCAGCCCGAATTCCTGGAGCACTACGCGCTCGCGCCCGACGAGGCGTCTTTTTGGGCCGCGAGCTTGGGCGACCTGCTGGCGCACGAGGAACGGCTCAAAGACTACCTGCGCCGCGCCCTGCTGCACCGCGCGCCGCTCACGAATCCCAAAGACGTAGCTTGGTTTCTGGCGTCCTACGCTCGAGAAGCCAAAGCCCGCGTCGAGACGTCCGAGTTGCCGACCCTCCAGGACGTGCGCGCAGCCCTGGAAGAGGCCCTGGGCATCAACTTTCAAGGTGACAAGGGCGCCCACTTTTTCCGCTCGACCCTCATCCAAACGCTTTTTTACGGCATCTTTTCGGCCTGGGTGCTGTGGAGTAAGGAGACGCCGCCGAGCAAAGCGAAGTTCAACTGGAAAGAAGCCGCCTGGACGCTGCAGGTGCCGGTGATTCGCGCCCTGTTCGAGCGCGTGGCGACGCCGAGCCGCCTGAACACCCTGAGACTCGTCGAAGTCCTGGACTGGACCGGCGACGCGCTGAACCGCGTGGACCGCGCGGCGTTTTTCGAACGCTTCGACGAGGGCCAGGCGGTGCAGTATTTTTACGAGCCGTTCTTGGAGGCCTTCGACCCCGAGTTGCGCCGCGACCTGGGCGTGTGGTACACGCCGCCCGAGGTTGTCACGTACATGGTCGAGCGGGTGGACCGCGTGCTCCGCGACGAACTCGGGGTTGCCGACGGGCTGGCCGACGAACAGGTCTACGTCCTCGACCCCTGCTGCGGCACCGGCACTTACCTGGTCGAGGTGTTGGAGCGAATAGGCAAGACGCTGCGGGACAAGGGCGGCGACGCGCTGCTCGGCAGCGACCTCAAAAAAGCCGCTACAACCCGCGTCTTCGGCTTCGAGATTTTGCCCGCGCCCTTCGTGGTGGCCCACTTGCAACTGGGGCTGTTGCTGCAAAACCTGGGCGCGCCCCTGAAAGAAGCGACCGACGAGCGCGTGGCGGTATACCTCACCAACGCGCTGACCGGCTGGGCTGACGAGGCCCAGCCGGTGCTGAACTTTCCCGAGTTGGCCCAAGAGCGCGACGCCGCCGGGGAGGTCAAAAAGCAAACCAAAATCCTGGTCGTCATCGGCAACCCGCCCTACAACGGCTTTGCGGGCATGGCGATGACCGAGGAGCGCCAACTGAGTAACGCCTACCGCACCACCAAGCGCGCGCCCGCGCCGCGGGGCCAGGGTTTGAACGACCTCTACGTCCGCTTTTACCGCATGGCCGAGCGCCAAATCGTCGAGCAGACCGGGCGCGGCGTGGTCTGCTACATCTCCAACTATTCGTGGCTGGACGGCCTCAGTTTTACGGGAATGCGCGAGCGCTACCTGGAACTGTTCGACCGCGTGTGGATAGACTCGCTGAACGGCGACAAGTACCGCACCGGCAAGCTCACCCCGGCGGGCAAGCCCGACCCGAGCGTGTTTTCCACCGGGTTCAACCGCGAGGGCATCCAGGTCGGCACCGCCGTCGCGCTGCTGGCTAGAACCGGCGAACACGCGCCCACCGACCACATTTACTACCGCAACCTGTGGGGCAAAGACAAGCTCGAGCACCTAGCCAACACCAACTTCGACACGCTCGAGGGCGAGTACGAACGGGTGGAGCCTGTTTTGGAGATAGGTTTACCGTTTATGCCTTCGGAGGCGTCAGAGGGTTATTTCAAGTGGCCTTTGCTGGTCGAGGTATTCCCAACTTATTTTCCGGGCGTCAAAACCAGCCGTGACGATTTTGTCATTGACGTAAACAAAGATGACCTTGTCGAGCGTATGAAGAGATACTTTGACGCAAACGTAAGTCATGAAGAAATTGAGCGAACCTACCCAAAAATTATGGAAAGCACTAAGCGCTATCAAGCTAAAGACGTAAGGGACGAACTTGTCAAAAGAGGTTTATTGCTTGATAAAATTGTGCGCTACTGCTATCGACCTTTCGATGTCCGCTGGCTTTATTGGGAACCTGCAACGAAACTCTTAGACGAAAAACGCCCAGACTATTTCCCTCACGTGTTTGAAGACAATATTTGGATAGAGGCACGGCAGAAGCAATCCAAAGAAATCTTTAATCGAGGCTACGTCACGAGCGTTCTTGCAGACAACTTCGGTAGCGGTCTATCAAGCTTCTTCCCGCTTTACCTTGCTGCGTCGAAAACACAAGCCTCATTTTTCGATACCGAAGATGCCGAGACGTTTGAAGCCAATTTATCCGAAACAGCTAAGTCTTACGTTGCTCGTATCGGCATCAAACCAGCTCAGCTTTTTAACCACACGATTGCAGTTATTCATTCACCGACTTATCGAACCGAAAACGCCGGAGCACTTCGCCAAGACTGGCCCCGCATTCCTCTTCCCGCCTCCGCAGAGCGGCTTAGCGCCTCGGCTGACCTGGGGCGCAAGGTGGCGGGGCTGCTCGAGACCGAAACACCCGTCGCGGGCGTGACCTCCGGCAAAGTGCGCGACGAGTTGAAACTTGTCGGGGGCATAAGTGCGGTTTCCAGTCAGAGCTTGAACCCGGAAACGGACCTGTCGCTCACGGTGGGCTGGGGCCACTTCGGCACGCGCAACGCGGTCATGCCCGGAAAGGGCAAAACGGTGGAGCGCGACTATACCGAACAGGAGTTGGCCGGCTTCGGGGCGGGCGCTGCGGCCCTCGAGCTGAGTTTGGAAGAAATCTTAGACTTGCTCGGCACCCGCACCTACGACGTGTACTTAAACGAGCGCGCGTACTGGAAAAACGTGCCGAGCCGCGTCTGGGACTACACCATCGGCGGCTATCAGGTCATCAAAAAGTGGCTCTCGTACCGCGAACAGGGCGTGTTGGGCCGGGCGCTCGGGGTAAACGAGGCGCGGCACGTGACCGAGACGGCGCGGCGCATTTCGGGGTTGCTGCTGCTCGAGCCGCGGCTGAACGAGAGTTACCGGGCGGTGAAAGCGGACTTACTGAACAAATCCTGGCTTTAGGAGCTGTTTTGTAGGTAGCGGCTCAGGCGGCTTGGGTGGGAGCGTCCCAGGCGTATATATCGGCTGTAGTCACGCCTGTTTTCTGCTCGGGGCGGCTTAACAAGTTATAGAGTTTTTCGGCCGTCTCCGGCGTCAACAAAGTTTCTTGCGAGTCGGGGTCTTGCAACATGGGTACGTCGTGAATGACAACGACACGTCCGTGCAGCACGGTCGTATAAGTTTTTTTTATTTCGACAAGCCCGTCTTCTCTTACGCTCATAACTACCTCCTTCTACTATAACCATCCTGCCAGAGCTTGGGGTCGGGTTCGTAGACGGTGACAACGAAGTGCCGGTAGCCTTTACGCGTCGTTCGCTCTGCCACTTTGACGTGCAGGGGCGTAAACTCAGTGCTGAGTCCGTTGAATAAAAGACTTTCGTCTGCACCTTTTGTGCCTGCGGGGTCGTGTTCTATGGCGTCCCCTTCCAAAACAACTTGTCTTACGCTTTGTGGGTGGATGCCTCTTTCTATCATCCTTTCGAAACCGTGTTCCCTCAGCGTGTAGTTGCCCAACTTGAACGCTTCCCTAATGCGCTTGGCAAGCTCTCCAGGAATGTTCGGCACTACTCAGGTTTTTGTGAACGTTGACGCGCCGCAATTTCGCTCGGGTCGGCGGTTTCAAAAAACAGTTCCAAAGCTTCGGCCAAGTTGCGTTTGGCCTCTTCGACGCTGCCGCCCTGACTGGCTATGTCAAGTTCGGGGCAAAGGGCCACGTACCCGTCGTCCTCTCGCTCGATGATGGCTGTGAGGTGTCTTTTCATCTTATCATCTTACCCCTTTTATAGTTTGACCAAAACGTTTAGACCAACCCTGTGCTAAGCTGAGGTTATGAAAAGCGTTCAGTTACACGAGGCCAAGGCGCGACTCTCAGAACTTATCGAGGCCGTTCAGCAGGGTGAGGACATCGTGATTTCGAAGTACGGCAAACCCGTCGCCAAACTCTCGGCTGTCGCCGCGCCGGGCGAGCGCAGGTTAGGGTTTTATCCTATCGAGTTCGAAAGTGACTTGCTCGAGCCGACCTCTCAGGACGTGATAGACGGCTTTTACGGCGACGATTGAGTGCGCTACTTGTTGGACACGCACGCCCTGGCTTGGGCCGTGGGCGACGCCGCTTTGCTGAGCGAGGCCGCGACGCGCGTTTTACAGAACCGTCAAAACCAGCTTTTCGTCAGCCCGGCGAGCGTTTGGGAAATGAGTATCAAGCACGCTTCGGGCAAGTGGCCGGAAGTCGCGCCTTTTATGGACGAACAGCTTTACGCTCACCTGGTGCGGCAATTGGGCACCTCCGACCTGCTCATCAGTCATAAGCACACCCGCTTAGCGGGTCGGTTGACGGCGACGCACAAAGACCCCTTCGACTGTTTGTTGGTCGCCCAAGCTTTGCTGGAAGGCCTGACGCTCGTCAGCAAAGACGTCGCTCTGGACGCCCTCGCAGTCGAAAGAGTCTGGTAGCTCGAGCCGCGGCTTAATGAGAGTTACCGGGCGGTGAAGGCGGACGTTCATGGGCGGACTGACTGAATTTAGCGAGCTTCAAACAGGTTGCGTGGCAAGCCTGACTGTCGGACGATAGATTGCAAGGTGCCACGGCGCAGTTCTTTGTGGTCAGGCACGGGAACGGTGATGGTCGTGTCCGCTAGGCGCTTCTGCATGATAATGTGGCTGCCGCGCTGTCTGACTTCTGTAAATCCGTAGGTGCTGAGAATGTCGCACACCTCTTTGCCGGACAGGACGCGCAGTTTACCCAATTGCGACCTCGAGGCGGGTGATGTAAATTTCGTCGTGGAAACGCGCCGCAATCTCGCTCGAGTCGGCCGTTCCGAAAAACAGTTCCAAAGCCTCGGCCAAGTTGCGTTTGGCCTCTTCGACACTGTCGCCCTGACTGGCTATGTCGAGTTCGGGGCAGAGGGCCACGTACCCGTCGTCTTCTCGCTCGATGATGGCTGTGAGGTGTCTTTTCATCTTATTACCTTACCCCCTTTGTGGCTCGGCAAAATGCTCAGACCAACCCCGCGCTCCTGAAGCGCGTTTCCGGTGCGTGAGGCGGTGCCGCGTCACAACCGTTCAACCAGGGTCGCCTCGCCCTGGCCCACGCCGACGCACAAGGTGGCGAGGCCGTAGCGCACGGCCTCGCCCGCCGCCGCGCGGCGCTGCATCTCATAGACGAGCGTCGTCAGGAGGCGCGCGCCCGAGCAGCCCAAGGGGTGGCCCAGCGCAATCGCCCCGCCGTTGACGTTCGTGATATTCTCGCTCAAATCCAGCTCGCGCAGCACCGCCAGGGCCTGCGCGGCGAAGGCCTCGTTCAGTTCGACCAAGTCCAGGTCGGCAACGCTGAGGTTGTGGCGTTTCAGCAGTTTGCGCGCCGCGTAGACGGGTCCCAAACCCATCACGCGCGGGTCCACGCCCGCCGCCGCCGAGCCGAGCCAGCGCGCCAAAGGCTGAACGCCGAGGTCGGCAGCTTTGGCCGCCGACATCAGCACCAGCGCGCAGGCCCCGTCGTTGAGGCCGCTCGAGTTCCCCGCGGTCACGCTGCCGCCCTCCCGAAACGCGGGGCGCAACTCGCCCAGCCTCTCCAAACTCGTGGCGACCCGGTAGCCGTCGGCCGTTTCCTCGTAAAAGGGGTGTTCGTCGGTGGCGAACCTTTTGGGTTCACCCCGGCGCTGCGGGATTTCGACCGGCACGGTCTCGCGCTCGAAGTATCCCCGGTTGATGGCGTGGACGGCCCGCGTTTGGCTTTGCAGCGCGAAGCGGTCCTGGTCTTCTCGAGTGATTTCGCCGCCCTCAAGGTCACCCGCGCAACTCATCGCCACAATGTTCTCGGCGGTTTCGCCCATCGCTTCCAAGGGAAACAGGGTCGCCATTTTGGGGTTCGGGTAGCGCCAGCCGAGCGTGGTGTCCCAACCGGTCACGTTGCCCGACGGGCCGAAGGCGACCGGGTTTTTGGGCAGCGAATAGGGCGCGCGGGTCATGGACTCGACGCCGCCCGCGACGTAGACCTCGCCCTCGCCGCAGCGAATCGCCCGGGCCGCCTGGTTGACCGCGTTCAGGCCGCTCGCGCACAGCCGGTTGAAGGTCACCGCGGCGACGCTCTCGGGCAGGCCCGCCAGCAGCGCGCCCATCCGCGCCACGTTGCGGTTGTCCTCGCCCGCCTGGTTGGCGCAGCCCATATAAACCTCTTCGACGGTGCCGGGCTCCACGCCGGCGCGCTCGACGGCCTCCCGGATGACCAAACCCGCCAGGTCGTCCGGACGCACGTTCGACAGCGCCCCCCGAATTTTGCCGATGGGTGTACGCACTGCACTGACTATGACCACGTCTTGCACGGTTCAGCTCCTAGCCCCGAAGGAAGTCTCAAACTGCGTTCGACCATTGTAACCCCGCTTGTAACCCCGCCGCCGGTAGAGTCCTGCCCGGACTCGGTCCCGCTGTTCAGACACCGCCCTGTCGCCGCTCCTAGCCGCCAACGAGCCAGCGGAGTTACAAACCTCTCGACAGCCTTATAATCTAAACCCGAGGAGGGTACTCGCTTGCAGATTCGCGAAGACGACCTGACGGGGACCAGGATTACCGACTTTTTGCGCGAACACCTCGAGAACATGTTCGAGATTACGCCGCCCGAAAGTGTCCACGCGCTCGGCTTGGACGCCTTACGCGCGCCTGGCATCACCTTTTGGTCGGTGTGGGAAGGGGACGACCTGCTCGGTTGCGGCGCGCTGAAGGAACTCGACCCTGAAAACGGCGAAGTCAAGTCCATGCGCACCGCCTTGGCCCACCGCGGCAAGGGCGTCGCCCGGGGGGTGCTCGAGCACATCCTTCAAGAAGCGCAGCGGCGGGGTTACGAGTCGTTATACCTGGAAACGGGTGCGATGCCGGAATTCGCCCCGGCCAGAGCCCTGTACCTGCGCTACGGCTTCGAGGTCTGCGGCCCCTTCGCCGACTACAGCGACGACCCGAACAGCGTGTTCATGACGAGAAGGGTTTAGGGGCTCGAGGGTGCGTCTGGAAAAGCCCTTACCCCTGCCTGACGACTAGCAGCTCCAAAAGTGAGTGAGACGTCCGTCTCACCACACAAGTCCAGAAGCGGACCCCACCGGCCCAAAGGGCCACCTCCCCTAAAAAGGGAGGTAAGGTCAAGACCAGTTTGTCTCGATGCCATATCCTTGCTGTTTTGCCAATGTGTCCCGTAATTCGTTGGAGTAGCCGAGTGTCACGAAGCCGTTATTCTGCTCGCACCTCGTCTGGCTCCGGGTCAGTTTCAAACTGAACCGCGTCGATGTTTTTCAGGCCGAGCAACCACGCTTTTCCCAGCCGGTGCCCGCCGTCCATTAAGTAACCTTCGGCCGACAAGATAATCGGATGTGACAGGTCAGCCTCATAAATTCGTTTAGCGTGAGCCGCAACGGCTCTACAAGTCGGCACGTCGTTCGCGTCAAACCAACAGTTCTGGTCGAACTCGGCAAGGCTCTCGACGGGAACGGACTTGACAGGCAAACGTTCGACAAGTTGCCAAAGCCGTTCCGTGAACCAAACATAGCGTCCGTTCGGCGTCAGCCGTGAATGTTTTTGCGCCACGTCCCCTATTTTTACGCACCGACCTTTACAACGCGAAATCGCCTCCCCGTGACTTGTTTGGCCCAGCGGTGGTTCCCAAGCGTCACGGCAAACCCAACCAGGTTCGCAGAGAGTTCTCGAGTTCGTCGGCGTCCGTGTCGTTCAACCGTCCGACGCGCTTCCTGACAAGCGTCCCTGTTTTCGTGTAAATCCCGCGTTTGACAGCCGTTTCTACGTTCAGGCCCGCTGCTCTCCACTCGGTTAAAACGAACTCGCCCGCTAGCAGACTGCTTGTTTTGCTCGTCAAGGCGACGACAAACAAATCTTGTGAGCTGTGGGGGGCGTTGCTGACGACTGCCGGTCTGACTTTGGCGCTCGTTAAGTCCGAAAAAGGGTAACGGACAAGTACGACTTCATGTCTCGAGTAGCTCGGCATAAATGTCATCCCCTGCGTTGTCCCAAACCTCGTCCAACGACGCGGAGCTTGCCGCTTGCCAGAAGTCGGCCTCATCCTCAACCAGCAGCGTCACCAACGCCCGAGTGCCTTCCGGCGCGTCCACTTTGTCGAGCGTTTCGATGCGTCCGCCCTGAACGATGGCCCAAACCGTATTCGGCATAGTTATCACCTCACGAAAAACAGTTTATAGCAGGTCGGGGAGGACGACGAGAAAAAGCCGGACAGCTCAGCTTGAGGTTGGAAGGTGTCTCGCACAAACCTCTCCTCACCGGGTGAGCTGGATTCTTTTGCCGACGATCGAGAAAGTCTCGGCTTCGGGTGGCACGCTGTCATCCTACCAGGCTTGAATCCAGACCCTCGAGCAACCCCTCAAGCTCTTTCGCAACCTCGTCGCTCACTTCCAGCAGCGGCGCTCTGGGATAGCCCGCCGTTTTCCCTTGCAGCCGCAGCACGGCCTTGAGCCCCGGCACGCCGTACTTGCTCGTCACGGCGAGAGCTAACGGGTTGAGGGCAAGTTGCAGCCGCCGCGCCTCGTCTAAGTTGCCATCCTGAAAACAGGCCAGGATTTTTTTGTAACCCTGCGGTGCGACGTTGGCGACCGCCAGGATGCCGCCCTGCGCGCCGAGCGATAGAGCTGGCAGCAGCGTCGGCGCGCTGCCGGTCAACACGGTAAAACTTTCGGGAACCTGCCGCATCGTTTCGGTCAAGGCCATGACGTTGCCCGACGAGTCCTTCATCCCCACGACGTTCTCGTGCCGCGCGAGTTTGGCTATGAAGGCGGGGGAGAGGGCAAAGCCGGTAACTTGCGGGATGTTGTAGAGCAGCAGGGGCAGCGGGCTCTCGTCGGCGACGCGGGTGTAGTGCGTCTCGAGCACCGCGTCGGTCATCGAGCCTCGGAAGTAAAAGGGGGCGATGACGAGAGCGTAGTCTGCGCCTAAGTCGGCGGCCTCGGCGTTGCGCTCCACGACCAGTCGCGTCGTCTCGCCGCCGGTGCCGACGAGCATGGGTTTGTCCTTGGGAACGGCCGCTCGCGCCACTTTCACCACCTCACGGCGTTCGGCCTCGCTCAAAAAAGCCGCCTCGCCGTTGCTGCCCAGAACAAGAAAACCGTCAACCTCGGGCTCGAGCGTCTGGAGTAATGCCGAAAGGGCTTCGGCGTCGAGGTCTCCGGCAGCGGTGAACGGCGTCGGGACGGGCGGGATGATGCCGGCGAGCTGGGTCATGGTCGCCAGTTTACCAGCCGGACGAGGGCGGCGGCGCTCGAGGGCGGCAGCTTTGCGAGGCGGAGGCACAGGAAAAGACGGCAAATGCGACAGGTAACCCCTTGCGCTTGCGTTACGCTGGGCAGTTATGGAATCCTCCGACAGCAACACGGCGCGGCTGCTCATCTCTTGTCCGGACAAACCCGGCATCGTCGCCGCGGTGTCTCAGTTTCTCTATACCCACGGCGCGAACGTGCTCGGCGCGGCGCAGCACTCGACCGACCCCAAGGGCGGCACCTTTTTCATGCGCATGGTGTTTTACTTGGAAGACCTGGACGTGAGCCGGGCGCAGTTGGAACGCGCTTTTTCAGAAGTGGTGGCGAAGCCCTTCGACATGACCTGGCGCGTGGCCTACGCCGACACCTTAAAACGGATGGCGGTGATGGTCTCGAAATACGACCACGCCCTCGTCGAGTTGCTGTGGCGCAAACGGAGCGGCGAACTCAACGTGGACATCCCCTTTGTGGTTTCAAACCACGAGGACTTGCGCCCGCTCGTCGAGTCGTTCGGCATTCCGTATCACCATTTCCCGGTCAGCAAAGACACCAAGGCCGAGCAAGAAGTGCAGGTTTTGGAGTTGTTCAAGAACCGGGTGGACTTCGTCGTGCTGGCGCGCTACATGCAGATTTTGTCCGCCGACTTCGTCACGCCTTATCGGGGCCGAGTCATCAACATCCACCACTCGTTTTTGCCCGCCTTTGTGGGCGCGAACCCCTACAAGCACGCCTACGAGCGCGGCGTCAAGCTCATCGGCGCGACCGCGCACTACGTCACCGAGGACTTGGACCAAGGTCCCATCATCGAGCAAGACGTGCGCCGCGTGTCGCACCGCGACAATGTTCAAGACCTCGTCAAAATCGGCCGCGAAATCGAACGCACGGTGCTGGCGAGGGCTGTGGCCGCGCACGTCGAGGACAGGATTTTGGTGCATGGGAACAAGACAATTGTGTTCGAGTGAGATGTGGGCAACCGAAAAGTACCGAGGACCGAGTGAAAAGTGCCGAGTGGAAAGTCAAGGGCCTCTGCTCGAGGGTTTTCTATAGCTCTTCCACGTGACATTGAGACAAATCGGTCTTGACCTTACCTCCCTTTTTAGGGGAGATGGCCCTGCGGGCCGGTGGGGTCTGCTTCTGAACTTGCGCGTTGGTACGTCTCAATAGCTCCTGGAAAGGCTGCTACAAGCTACAGGCCTCGAGCCACAAGTCTCTACTCGTGAAGTGGGGTAGACTCAGCAAAACTCGCTAACGAGAGATTCGGAAGAGGTCTGTCATGAAAACACACACGGTTCAGGTCGGTGTTGAACACCGCGAACTGCCAGTGGTCAACGTCGGCGCGGTGTCGGTCGCGCTCCTCAACTTGTTGGGCGATACCCGGCTCACCGAAGCGGCCGCCGCCGAACTCGCCGCCAAGCTGCCCGAAAACGTCGACATCCTCGTCACGCCCGAGGTCAAGGCGATTCCGCTGGCCCACGCCATCAGCGTGCGCACCGGCATCCCTTACGTGGTCGCGCGCAAGACCGAAAAGCCCTACATGGTGAACGCGGTGAGCAAGACGGTATTGTCCATCACGACGGGCAAGCCGCAACTGCTCGTCATCGACGGGTCGAACCTGGACCAGCTTAAAAACAAGCGCGTCGCCATCATCGACGACGTGGTGAGCACGGGCGGCACGCTGAACAGCCTGAGCGAACTGCTACAAGAAATCGGGGCCGAGGTCGTGGCGACGCTCGTGGTCTTTACCGAGGGCGACGACCGCGACGACGTGATTGCGCTGGGGCACTTGCCGCTGTACCCGAAAGAGGCGGGGGTCTGAATCCTCGACACCCTGAACCCCAGGGCTACCGCAAGTTGTTCAGCCACACAAAAGAATTCACCTACTGCGAACGAATACGAAGCAATCTCCAACCTTTGGAGCGCGCTGTCAATAACATACGTGTGAGGTTGCTTCAATCGCTTACGCTCCCAAGGCTACGCCCGACTGCGTGAACGCAACGACAACTTGTAGTGCAAGTTGTCGTGCAAGCTGACTTTGCGGTTGCCTTACTCTGAACCCTTGACACGATGGCGGCGGGCTTTAGCGCCTGTACTTCCTGAAAAGTACGTTACCGACGTGCCTTGACTCGAGTTTTTTCAGCCTCCCGGCAAGCCCCGATGTGCTAAGCTAACCAGTTACCACAGGCTCCCCTGAGGTCACGTCGTCGTCTCATGACGGCGTGCCGCACCGTTATCGCGTCCAGGAGCAGACATGGCGTCCGATGCCAAAGAGCAAATCAGGCAGCGCCTCGACATTGCCGAAGTCGTCGGCGACGTCGTCGCGCTGAAACCTGCCGGACGCGGCCAGCTCAAAGGCTTGTGCCCCTTTCACAACGAGAAGACGCCGTCGTTCCACGTTCACCAGGACCGCGGCTTTTACTACTGCTTCGGCTGTCAGGCGAAGGGCGACCTGTTCGACTTCGTGATGCAGACGCAAGGGGTGGACTTTTTCGAGGCGCTGCAAAGCTTAGGCGTGCGCGCCGGGGTAGAGGTCACGCCGCAGACGCCCAAAGACAAGCGTCGCCGCGACCTCTACGAGGTCAACGCGCTGGCGCTCGAGTTTTTCAAGACGCAGCTCGAGGCCCATGCCAGTCTCGCCAAAGCCTACCTGCTAAACCGCCAACTCAGCGAGGCGAGTTTAGACACCTTCGAACTCGGCTACGCCCCCGACAGTTGGGACGCGCTCCTCAAGCACGCCCTCACCAAAGGGGTGAGTGACGCCGACCTGCTCGAGGCCGGACTGGTGCGCGAGAGCGATTCGGGCCGCCGCTACGACTACTTTCGCCACCGCATCATGTTTCCCATCAAGGATTACCTGGGCCGCGTGGTCGGCTTTTCGGGGCGGGTGCTGGACGATTCAATGCCGAAGTACCTCAACACGGGCGAGACGGAGATTTTCAAAAAGGGCGAACTGCTCTACGGCCTCGACCTCGCCAAGGGGGCGATTCGCGCCTCGGGCGAGGCGCTCGTGGTCGAAGGTTACATGGACGTTATCGCGCTGCACCAAACGGGTTTCGACAATGCGGTCGCCGCCCTGGGCGCGACGCTCACGGCGGAGCAGGCCGCGCAACTGAGCCGTTTGGACGTCCAAAAACTCTACCTCGCCTTCGACGCCGACGAGGCGGGGCAGCGGGCGATTTTGTCGGGTTTAGAGCAATCCGTAGGGAGGCAGTTCCTGGTGCGCGCGGTGCGGGTGCCGCACGGCAAAGACCCGGCGGACGCGGTGCTCGGCGGGCACGTCGAGGCGTTCCGCGCGGCCCTGAAAGAAGGCTTGTCCGAGGTCGAGTTTCGCTTCACCAGCACCCTCGCCAAGTACGACCGCACGACGCTGGACGGCAAAAAAGCCATCCTCAACGACCTTTTGCCGGTGCTGCGCCCGCGCGACGTGTTCGACCCGGTCGCTGCCGAAATGCGCCGACTGGTCATCGACAAACTCAAAATCGAACCCGCGCGGCTCGACGACTGGCTGAACAGCAAGCGCCAGCGCCGCCTGGACGACACGCAAATCAAGGGGATGGAGCGCCAGCGCTTCAACCCCACGCAGGTCGCGGTCATCGAACTAGAGGTCATCGCCTTGCTGCTCTTAGAGCCCGGCCTGTTGAGAAAGCGGCTCGAGGTCGTCCAAGCCTCGCTGCCGCCCTCGATGGACGACTCGGTCTTGAAAGAGTTTCACGAGATTTGCGAGACCTGCCACTACGACGACCAGCAAATTCTCTCCAGATACCGCGAGCGCGACGAGGGCCGCATCCTGTTCGAGCGCCTCTTTACCCAAGCCGAGGACGAGGACATGCGCATCGACGTGGACGTGCAAATCGACAAGTCCCTGTCCCGGTTGCGCGAGATGTATTTGGACGGCGCAAAGGAAAACCAGCGCGCGCACCTGTTAGAGCGCATGGAAGAGGTCAGCCGCTTTCTCACCGACCCGAACCTGCCGACCGACAAGCTCAAGCACTACTACGCCGAACTCAAAGAGATTCACTCGATGCTGGCGGCGCGCGACGCCGAGCGCAGGATACAGCGGGTGCCGGCGAACTTTAAGAACAAAAAGCGTTAGACGTTTGGCGCAAGCGCTTCAAGCTGTAACCTAAACCTATGGCGGTCGCTATCAAAATGGACGTGTTGCGTGACAGTTTGCTCGACGGAAGGTACGAAGATTTGGTGTATAAAGCCGAGAACCGTTGTCAGCTGGCGGGTGCTCGCGCTGCACCCGCACATTTCCAAGACCGCTAGCGACTTCAGCGGTTCATGCGCCGGTCACGCAAGTACCGGTAACCCTGACGCAAAAGCTTGCACTCCTTAGCCTTCAACCCCAGACCCTTCCGCAAGATTAGCTTGTCACCGATATCGAGCGCAGCTTCCAACTCATTTTCTCTAAGCCGTTCATCAATCTGTCCATAAGCCTCAGTCAGTTCGGCAGCGGGAATATCTTTGGGTAGGGCGACCAGAACTTTTTTCGCTTCGCTCGGCTCGAGCTTGAGCATGCCGCCGCCCAGGCTGTGACCTTCTATTTCCGCGCTCAAAAAAGTCAAAGACGTGTACCAGGCGACAACCAGAAGCCTGATAGCGACTTTGTCGTAAAGCTTTTCTTCGGTGCTGACGATGTGCAGTGAGTTCGGGGCTGGCAGACCGAGCGCGTTGTGAACAAGCCTCGGCGCGCCGCCCGACATGTAGGTTAGGTAGGCGTCCCCGCTTTTGACATGAGGTACGGAATACCAAGGCTTGCGGTCTCTCACCTTGAAGCGTTTAAGAATACCCTTTTCCAGCCCCTGCTCGAGATAAAGCCGGACGCCCTCGGGAAGTTCGGTCAAAGGGGTGTCGTCGAGCCTGAGCAACCACTTTCTGGGTTCGGCGTCGTTCGCCCAATCCTCTTCAGTCACACACAACCCGCGAAGGTTGTTGCTGCGACGAATGCAGCGCTCGAGATACTTTTCTGGAATGTTGAATTCTCGAACCGTTTCTGCCGAGGGGTGAAAAAACTTGTTGTCGCCCGTGACGTAACCGATGCCGACTTTTGCCACGCCGCCCAGCGGTTTTACCGGCTCGTCGGCCCCTGACTTTTTTAAAGTCTTGTAGAGCGTGCGGAGCCTGTCGTCGAGCAAGTATTCGAGAAGTTTGGTCTGGTGGTTTTTTAGGGACGGCAGTTCCTCGAGCCCGAACCGCCTGACTTCGCCTACAGATTCGAAGCGTCCTGCGAACCGCTCGAGCTGTCTTTCTTCTTCGACATCGACGAGCGTGAAACAGTTTGTTCTGTGGCCTCGGTCGTCTCCCAAAACGATAAAAGTATCTTCGCCCAGTTTGGGGAAGAGTCTTTTCTGAAAGGTCAAAACAGTGAGGGCGGCAAACTGCTCGAGCAAATAGTTCAAGACGTTTTTTGCGTAGGCCGCGTGACTCAGCTCGGCGGGCGCGACCATCGCCAAGCGACCACCGGGCTTTATCAAACTTACGGCGTGGACGAGAAAAGGTGCCCAGGAGCTGGCGTGACCCGGAAGTTCGACGCCGTGTTCACAAGCGCGCTGAAGCGCGTGAGCCCGCGCTTCTCCCTTAAAGGTTTGGTAACGAATAAAAGGCGGGTTGCCCACCACCGCCTCAAACGACTCTACGGGGACTCTGGGTCCAAAGTGATTTTTGAAGAACGTATCCGACCTGAAAAAATCGTCGTTCCACAAGTGAAAGATATGGTAGTGGTTTTCGAGCACTCGCCTGCTCGCTTCAAAAGTTTCCGTGTCAAGCTCAATGCCGAAAATCTGCTCTCTGGGGTCGGCTAGGTTGCCTTGAGAGGCCGACGCTTTTAAAAACTGCCCGTTGCCAAAGCTCGGGTCGATGACTTTGTAATTCACGTCTTGAACGGCCCAGCGAATCATAAACTCGACGGCGGGGTCGGGTGTGTAATAGGCACCCAACGCTTTGGCTCTTTTGCCGGTCGGCGCTGAAAGTGGTTTGCCGTCTACTGAAACGCCTTTCACAAGTCAGTCTAACAACATTCACGGGAGTAGAGGGGTCTCAAGAGCAGTGCGCTTTGACAGCCCGTTCAAAAACGCCGCCAAGCCGACCTCGAACCCGCCCTGCGGGCCGCTGACCCCAAAGAGCCCGGTGCGCCTAAGCACCACGAAACCGTGCAAAAACGACCACAAGGCGACCGCGCTGGCGGTGTCGTCCGGGTTCTGAGTGACGCCGCCGACAAGCTCGAGGAACACGTTCCACAAGTCCTTGAACGGCCCCGGCTCGGCCTGTGCGAGCGGGCGGGGGGCCAGCAGTAAGTCGTAGAGGGCGGGGTGGGCGTGGGCGAAGTCCAGGTAGCTGTGAGCGGCACTCCGCAACGCCTCTTCCGCGCTTCGGCCTTCACGTGCGCTCTCGAGCGCTTGCCGGAGCGAGTTCGCACTGTAAACGGCGACGGCGGCCTCGAGTGCGTCCTTGTCTGTGTAGTGACGGTAGAGGCTCGAGGCGCGTATGTTTAAAGCTTTGGCGAGCGCGCGCATTGAGACGTCCTCACCTTTTTCCAAAAGAGTGACAGCTTGCTCGAGGATGTCTTCGGAACTCGTTTTAGCAGGATAGGGCATAAGTGAACACTGTACGTCTTGACAAGTTGAAGTGCAAGGTCTATAGTTCCTCTTATGAAGACTAACACTGTGCGTCTTCACAGAAAGAGGCTCTTATGAAAGTCCACCTGCACGGCCAAAACTTGTACCGGCTCACCCGCTACCTCGCTTTCAACAGCTTCCTCGTTCGCGAAGACGACGGGCTTACTGTGGTCGATACCAACATGGGCGGCAACGCGCCCCGCATCCTGACAGCGGCCCAAAACCTCGGCTTGCCGATAAAGCGCATCGTGCTGACCCACTCGCACCTGGACCATGTCGGCAGCCTCGACGCGCTGCACGCACTCGTGCCCGAAGCGGAAGTGCTCGTTTCCGAGCGTGAGGCGCGCTTTTTGAAGGGTGAACGTGTCCTCGACTCGGCGGAGCAAAAGCCGGGGGCCAAACTGCGCGGCGGCTACACCACTTGCAAAACCGTCCCGACGCGCTTGCTGTATGACGGCGACACGGTCGGCTCGTTGCGGGTCGTGGCTTCTCCGGGCCACACGCCCGGCCACATCACGCTGTTCGACCCGCGCGACGGCACGCTGGTGGCGGGGGACGCTTTTCAAACGCAAGCGGGCGTCGCGGTCGCCGGGCAGGTTCGCCCTTTGTTTCCGTTGCCCGCTTTCGCCACGTATCACGGCCCCACGGCTTTGGAGAGCGCCCGCCGACTGGTTGCTTTAAAACCCACGCGGCTCGCGGTCGGTCACGGCGGGGTGCTCGAGCACCCCGTCCCGGCGATGAAGCGAGTCATCGAAAAGGGCGAACGGAATGCCGACCGCTTACACCTTGCTTAGAAAATCGGCTCCGACATCGGCCGCATCCCGATGAGCATGACGCGCGACTTGGCAGGTTGTTTGGCGGCGAAGACCACGGCGTCGGCGACGTCTTCGGCTTCCAACATCTCGTCCAAATAGTCCGCCCCTTCTTCCCGGCCCGTGCCGATGGCGAAACTCGTGTGGACGCCGCCCGGCGCGATGACGCTCACCTTGACGCCGCGCTCGCGCACCTCGTGGTCCAGGGCCTGACAAAAGCCGACCTGGGCGAACTTCGTCGCGCAGTAAATCGCCTCGTTGCCGAAGCCGTGCAAGCCCGCCTGCGACGACACGGTGATAATCGAGCCGCTGCCGCGCGCCAGCATCTCGGGCAGAAACGCCCGCGTGCAAAGAATCGTGCTGCGGACGTTCGTGTCCATCATCCAGTCGTAATCTTCGGCACTCATTTCATCGAAGGGACCGTACTTGCCGACGCCCGCGTTGTTCACCAGGATGTCGATATGGTCAAAGGCCTCGAGCGCCCTGGTTTTCAAGTTAGCGATGTCCGCGTCCCGGCTCAGGTCGGCGGCTACGGCGAGGCTTTTGACGCCGAGCGTTTTCAGTTCCTCGCTCAGCTCCTGCAACTCGGTCTCGTTCCGGGCGGTGAGAACGACGTTCGCGCCTTCGCGGGCCAAGGCCAGCGCCGAAGCCCGGCCGATACCCCGGCTCGCACCGGTGACGACGGCGGTTTTGCCTTGTAAGTTTGCCATGTTGTGCTCCTAACTCAAGCTTGGTTTCTGCCCTTGACTCAAGGTGGCTTACGGACCACCTTAACCGCTGCGCCGGTCGAGCGTTGCATCGTCGGCTTCTTTGCAGCTGTCGTCTTCAACCACAGCGTCTACCGTTTGAAAGAACACCCGGACCGTGCCAACAGGCTGGGCCTGGGGTCTCCGTCACCCGCCGGGCTGGTTTGAGCTTTGCGGTTGTTCGGACGCCTGGTTGGGTAACTGCTCCAACAGCCGGGCGCGTTCAAGCAGGGGCTCGAGGCCCGTCAGCATTTCCCTCAACACCAAAGACGCCTCGTCGTTGCGGGGTCTGTCGACCACGACGATAAGGTCGCCGCCGGCGCTGCGCCAGCGGCCCACCGTTTTCGGGCCTTGGTCCGAGCGAACGGTGATGACCGACGCCTTGCCCGTCGGCAGGGCGTCGACCGCCCACGACGCCGTGTTGCCGACAGGTGCCACCTGGGTCGTGTCAGGGCTGCTGTAGCGTGGCGCGGCAAAACGGTGGTCTTGTAACCCAGCGATGACGACCGCGTTCGCTTGCAACAGGTCGCGCAGTTCGGCGACGGCCTTTTGCAACAGCGCGTCCGGCTTTAGGGGTCCGCTCAGGCTCGACAGGGCGCGGCGCAGCGTGAACTCGCGCTGCGCCCGTTCCGCCTCGAACGCCAAACGCGTCGCCCGGGTCGAAGCGTTGCGGAGCGCCAGCATCAGCGCGCCGACGAGCAAAAACGAAAAGGCCGACAAGCCGCGGTTCAAAAGCGCCAGGGTGTCGTAACCGCCGGTGGAGACCGCGTTGACGTAGGCGGCCAACACGTTGTTGACGAGCGCCAACAGAACCATGCTTACGGTCAAGCGGCGGGACAAGGCCAGCCCCGACAGCGCGACGGGAATGTCGTAAACGATGGCGACGACGAGCGCTTGCGGAGAGGACAAGTCGACGACGAGTCCGCCGAACAAAAGCGCCACGCAAAGAATGCCGACGCGCAGCGTGCGGTCGGGTGGGTCGAAAACAGCCACGAACGCCGACGCCTAGCGCTTCAAGTGCTTGCGCAGTTTGGCGATGCCGTCGTTGCTGCCTATCAGCACGATGCGGTCGCCCGGTTCAAGGACGAAGTCCGCCCCCGGCGTGACTTGAAGCTGGCTTTCGCGATAAACCGCGATGACCTGGACGCCGAAGCGGTTGGGCAGGCGCAGGTCGGCAAGGCGTCCGCACAGGTTGGCCTGCGTCTCCAGTTCGACGACGCCGTGGTCCTCGCCGAGGTTGAAGGCGTCCACGATGTCGGGTGAGACGAGCTGACGCGCCAAACGCGTGCCCATGTCGTGTTCGGGCCGAACGACCTCGTCGGCCCCGACGCTCGCCAGCACTCGAGCCGCCAACTGGCTGTTGACCTTGCAGATGACGTGCCGCGCGCCGCCGCTCTTGGCCGCCACCGTCGCCAAAATGCTCGCCTCCAAGTTGCTGCCGATGGCGACGACGACGTAGTCGAAGGTGTTGACGCCGAGCCGGGCGAGCGCCGCCTCGTCGGTGGCGTCCAGCAAGGCCGCGTGGGTGACGCTGTTCATGACGTCCTGCAGGGCGTCCTCGTTTTCGTCGACGACGACGACCTCTTGCCCTAAGTCGTAGAGCGTCTGGGCGACCGCCGAGCCGAAGCGGCCCACCCCGATAATTAAAAACTGTTGCGCCGCCACAGGTTAACCGATGGTCACGTCTTCGGTAGGGTAGCGGATGGTCCGGTCGGGTTCCTCTTCGACGAGGGCCAGCGCAAAGGTGATGAGGCCCACACGTCCTAAGTACATGAGCACGATGATAACCCACTTTCCGAACGCGCTCAGCTCCGCGGTGACGCCCAAAGACAAACCCACGGTGGCGAAGGCCGAGACCGCCTCGAAAAGCAGGTTGAGCAACCCTTTGTCGGCGTCCGAAACGGCCAACAGAGTTACCGCTGCGCCGATGGTCATCGCCGCGCCGAAGGCGATGACGCCCGCCCGCACCACGGTAAAGAGCGCCACGCGCCGCCCGTACAGGTTCAGTTCGCCCTTGTTACGAATAACCGCCCAGGCGCTGCCCAGCAGCACGACGAAGGTCACCGTTTTGATACCGCCCCCGGTCGAACTGGGGTTTGCGCCGATGAACATGAGCAAGATGGTCATGACCAGGCTCGCCGTCGTCATCTGGCTGTAGTCGAGGGTGTTAAAGCCGGCGGTGCGCGGCACCACCGCCTGAAACAAGCTGCCGAGCAGCTTGCTGCCCAAAGGCAACGGGGCCAGGGTCGCCGGGTTGGCCCACTCGAGCACGGTGATGAACACCAGGGCCCCGGCGATAAGGACCACGGTCGACACCAGCACGAGCTTGCTGGTCAAGCTGAAAGGGGTACGGCGGCGCTCGCGGAGGCGCGCAAAGATGTCCAGGATGACGACGAACCCCAAGCCTCCCAGGACGATGAGGGCGATGACCGTAAGGTTGACGAGGGGGTCGCCGACAAAACGCGTCAAACTGTCGGGGTAAAGTGCAAAACCGGCGTTGTTGAACGCGCTGATGCTGTGGAAAAGCGCGTAAAAGACCCCGTCCGAGGCGCCGACGGTTTGCGCGAACCGCGCGTAAAGCAAGGCGGCGCCGAGCAACTCGGTCGTCAACACCACGACAAAGATGTTGCGCACGAGCCGTACCACCCCCCCGACCTGAAGCGCGTTGACCTGGGCCTGCAGCCGCATCCGCTGGCTGAAACCGACGCGGCGGCGGGTCGCCAAGGCCAGCAGCGCCCCCAGCGTCAAGATGCCCAAGCCGCCCGCTTGAAAAAGCACCATGATGACGAACTGCCCCAGCCGGTTGTAGGCGCTGCCCGTGTCCACCACCACCAGCCCGGTTACGCAAACCGCGCTCGTCGCGGTAAACAGGGCGTCCAACACGCTGACCCGGAAACCGGGGGCGTGGGTGACGGGCAGCGCCAAAAGCAGCGTCCCCGCAGCTATCGCGCCCAAAAACGACAACACGATGAGTTGAGCCGGGGTCAGGCGGCGCGGCTTGAACAGGGAAGACGATTCAGCCATGCGTCAAGGCACCATTGTAGTCAGAAGTCGGACCGAAAAGAAAGAGAACATCAACCCTGAGGGACCCAGCTTGTTTTGCCAGGTTTTGTCAGAGACGAACGGTGAGGCGGGTGTCAAACAACGGTTGTCAAACAACGGGTTTGGCAACAGTCGGTTTTTGAGGGGTGTCGGTTTGTCACTCCTACTCCTTTCATGACGTCACGCTGAAGGTAAAACTTCGGCAGTCGCCCGTCAAGAATCATTGGGTCAGTCTTCCAGCCCGTTCTGCGGCGGCCGGCTTGCCCCCTCGAGCCCACTCCTCGCGCAGACCGAAAATGGCCTCTTCTTTCGCTTTCGCCTCGACTTCTATCCAGGTCACCTCCCGAAACGCGCTCGGCACCTCCGTAATCAGGTCGCTGTGTTTGGCGTCGCCCACCCCGGCGCGGCCGTTGGAGAGGTGGACGACCTGCCAGTCGGGCGGCTGCCAGGTGGCGCGGGCGAGGCGGGTGTACTCTGCGACGCTTTTATCTTCCAAACTGTTCAAGCCTTCACTTACGACGTGGTGGTGCGCGTCGAAGACCATCGGCACACGCGCGCGCTCGCACACGTCCAGAATCGCGGCGGCGTTGTAAGCGTGTTCGTCGTTTTCTAAAGTCAGGCGGCTGCGTACAGGCTCGGGCAAAGCGTTGATGGTCTCGACGAGTTCGTCCCCCCGCCCGCCCTTGCCGCCGTGGATGTTGACGCCCGCCCAGGTGCTGCGCGGCAACCTCAGGCGGTCGAAAATGAGGGCCTGGTTTTCCAGTACCTGTACACTGTTGACAACGACCTCGGGCCGCAGTGAGTTGAGGACGACGTACTGCTCGGGGTGGACGAGCACGCGCACGCCCAGCGCGTCGGCCTGGGGGCCGAAAATTGCCATGTCGTCTTTGAGCGTGTCCAACACCGCCCGCCCTATCCCGTCCTCCCAGTCGCTTAAAGGAAACAGGTTGGTGTTGACGCGGTAAAGCCGGATGGTGTGGTCACGGCAAAACTCTAAAGCCTTGAACAGCACGCCTAAGTTGTGCCGGTAGAGTTCATCCAGCAGCGCGTAACGCTCAGCCGTACCAAAGGACAAGTAGCGCGTCCGCGTGACCGTGCGGTAGCGCACCGCGTCGCTTTTGGTGATGCAGACGAGGCCGAAGTGGGGGGGCTCGGTCATTCGTCTACTCTACCTCGGCACCCCGTCTTTCTTGCCCCTTTATCCCCAACCCCGTCACCCCTGCAATAACGACTGCGCTCCGTCTATCCACACGGGCGTGCCGGAGATGTGCTTGGAGGCGTCCGACGCCAAAAACAGCACGAGGTCGGCGACCTGTTCGGCCGAGCCCGGCTCGCCGTCGGTTAAAGGAATTTCGCCCTCGGGGTACTCGGCGGGTTCCTTGACGGTTTCTAAGTCGCGCTTCGTCGTGCTCTCGGAAATGTCGGTCGAAATCGCGCCGGGACAAATCGCGTTGACGCGTATTCGGTGTTTGGCAAGCTCCAAGGCCGTCATCTGCATAAACGCGAGCTGTCCCGCCTTGCTGCACGAGTAGGCGGTCGCGCCGGTGTTGCTGAACGTGCGCGTGCCGTTGATGGACGCCGTGATGACGACCGAGCCGCCGCGCTCTTTCAACAGCGGCAGGGCGTGCTTGACGGTCAAAAAGGTGCCGGTGAGGTTCACGTCGAGCGTACGCCGCCACTCGTCCAGCGCCAGTTCGTCCAGCGGTGCCCACACCCCGTTGATGCCCGCGTTGGCGAAGACCACGTCGAGCCGGCTCCAAGTATCAGACACTTGCTGGTAAGCGCGTTTCATGTCCTCTTCTTGGGACACGTCCGCGGTGATGACGAGGGCGTCTTGCCCGATGTCCTCGGCGACTTTTTTGAGGTCAGTCTCGTCGACGTCTAAGAGCGCGACCTTCGCGCCCGCCGCCGCCAGCCGCTTGGCGCTCGCCGCGCCGATGCCCGCGCCCGCGCCGGTTACGACGGCGACTTTACCTGTCAAGTCCATGTTTGCCTAACCTTTCTTGCCCGTGGGGGCACAAGTCTAAAACGGGGCAGCGCTCGCAAGCGGGGCTCGCGTGGTAACAGCAGCGCTGGCCGTGGGTCATCAGGGCTTCGTGGTTGTCGTAAAGTTGCTGGGCGCTCCAGTCGTCGGGCAGTTGGGCGCGCAAAATCGCGTGCGCCGGGCCGGGTCCGATTTTGGGTGGCAGCAGCCCCAAGCGCTGCGCCACGCGGTGGTGGTGGCTGTCGACCGGCAACGCGGGCAGCCGCAAACGGCTGAACAGCAGCACCGCCGCGCTCGTCTTCGGCCCGACGCCGGGGATGCGCTCGAGCCAACCCCGCGCCTCTGCGACGGGCAGGTTGCTCAGAAACTCGAGCGACAGCTCGCCCCGCTCCGCGAACACGTGCCGCAGCGCGCCCTGCAGCCGCGGCGCTTTCTGCTCGGGCCAGGTGGCGGCCTTAATGGCTGCTTCGACGTCGCCGACGGGCGCGCGCATGACCTCTTCCCAACTCGGAAACTTTTCCCGCAAACTTTTCAGGGCGCGACCCGAGTCGGCGTTTTTGGTGCGGTGCGACAGCATCGAGCCCACCAGCTCGCTCAAGGGGTCGGTGTCGCGGAAAAACGCGAACGGGCAGTCGTAAGCCGCGCAGAGGCGTTCGTGGACCGTCAGGGCCTTGACTCTTAGGTCTCGAGCCTCGGCTTTGGACGCGAGCGTTTCAGACTTGACTTGAGACCCGGCAGTCTCAAACATAGCTACAGGTGTTCGGCCGGGGTCACGTTGAGGACGACGTACTTCACCGCGTTGAAGAGCATGAGAATCGTGGTGATGGCGAGCCCCGCCAACAGGGCGATGAGGCCCACCGCCACGTAGTAAAGCCCCGTGTACCAGCTCGGGGGCACGTTTTCGAACTCGTCCGCGGGCAAACCCAGCACGATCAGCAGCAGCACCGCGCTGCAGAGCAGGGCCGCGCTCAGCGCGCCGATGCGCCCGATGCGCTGGTAAAAACGCGTGTCGAAGCTCTCGTCCGCGCGCCGCGCCATGCCGATCATGGTGAGCATGAGCGCGAGGACGGTCGCCCCGGAACTGGTCAACGCGACCCCGAGGTAAACCGAAGAGTTCGACAGGGCTTTGAACAGCTCGAGCGCCTCGGCCCCGCTGTAGACCGACCCTGCCAAGACGTGGACACCGACGGCGACGGCCACGGCGACAGCGCCCCCAAAGTAAGCCCAGGCGTCGCCGGTCGGCGTGACCTTGTCTTTGAGGGAGTCTTCGAGAGACTCGTCCTGCGTGCCGGTTCGACTAACCGCCCACCACCTCGCCGCCGTTCGGGTGCAGCGTTTGCCCGGTGATGTAAGAGGCGTCTGAGGAGGCCAAAAACACGTAGCAGGGCGCGACCTCCTCGGGCTGGCCGGGACGGCCCAGCGGCACGTCTTGGCCAAACTTCGCCACCTTTTCTTTTTCAAACGTCGAGGGAATGAGCGGCGTCCAGATAGGCCCCGGCGCGACGCTGTTGACGCGAATCCCGTCCTCGGCCAGGTTCTGCGCCAGCGAGCGGGTAAACGCGACAATGGCCCCTTTGGTCGCCGAGTAGTCGAGCAGGCCGGGGCTGCCCTTGAAGGCGGTTACCGAGCAGGTATTGATGATGCTGTCGCCTTTTTCCAGGTGCGGCAGTGCCGCTTTCGCCATAAAAAAGTAGCCGAAGATGTTGGTGCGAAAGGTGCGTACCAGTTGCTCCTCGGTGATGTCGAGCAGGCTTTCTTGCGGGTGCTGCTCGGCGGCGTTGTTCACCAGCACGTTGAGGCCGCCGAACTCATCGACGGTGCGCTTCACCGCGTCCTGACAAAAGGCCTCGTCGCCCACGTCGCCCCTGATGAGGAGGCAGCGCCCGCCCTCTTCCTCGACCTCTTTTTTTGCGGTCTCGGCGTCTTCGTCCTCGTTCAGGTACAGAATCGCCACGTCCGCGCCTTCGCGGGCGAACAGCACCGCGACCGAACGCCCGATGCCCGAGTCGCCGCCGGTGACGAGCGCGACCTTGTCCTTCAAACGTCCGCTGCCGGGCCGCTCCTCCTGCTCGAACTGCGGTTGCGGCGTCATCTCGCTTTCAAGGCCCGGTTGCTGGTCCTGGGTCTGCGCGGGAATATTCGGGTTGTCGCCGTTCTTTTTGTCGCTGTTCTTATTGTCTGCCATGACTGCCCCCTCGAGAGTTTTGCTTTACCAGCCAGTTCATTGTCGGGGACATTTCAACCCCAGTCTGTAACGAAGCCTAAGCTCGAGTTCCCACAAAAGAGACGTGTCTGGAGGATGGTCTACAAAATTTCCCTCCAGTCTATGCCACACTGAAGTTGAGGACGCAAACAACCGGATTTTCGCAGAGCACAGCGTCCGAACTGACAACGGTAACAACTGTTGACGATTCTTAGCAATTCTTAGGAGGAGAAAAAAATGGCGATGTCCAACTTGCAAGACGTGCTCGAGCATCAGGTCAAAGACCTCTACAGCGCCGAAACGCAGCTCACCAGCGCGCTGCCCAAAATGATGGAGGCCGCGACGACGCAAGAACTGAAAGACGCGTTTCAAAAGCACCTCGAGCAGACCAAAGAGCAGGTGAACCGCCTCAAGCAAGCCGCCGACATGTTGGGCGTCCAGCCGACCGGCGAAAAGTGCAAGGGCATGGAAGGTTTGCTCAAAGAGGCGCAGGACCTGATAAGCGAGCACGACAAAAGCGTCGCGCTCGACGCCGCCCTCATCGCGGCTGCCCAGCGCGTCGAGCACTACGAAATTGCGGGCTACGGCTCGGCCTGCCAGTTCGCCGAAGCGCTCGGCAACAGCCAAGTCAAGGAAATCCTCGGCCAGACCTTGAACGAGGAAGAGCAGACCGACAAGTTGCTCACCCAAATCGCCGAGTCGTCGGTCAACAAGCAAGCGGTGGCCTGAACTGACACGCTAAAAGCGCAAAGCTGAACCGACAGCTCAAAAAAAACGGCGGCACCTGTTAGCGGGTGCCGCCGTTGAGGTTGTGCAGTGCTGGCTGAGTGAGATTTAGCAGAGCGACGGGTAGCCCGAAAGCAGCCCTTAAAACTGTGGCGAAAATTCTCGAGGCGGTGTGAAAACCATCGAAACCTGTGCGCTGCTCGAGTCCCGACAAGGGGTTGTAACCCCTTGTTAAGCTGGGTTCGAAACGCCGAAGGAGGCGACGAAGTGCAATGGGGCTTGGGGGTTTTGGGCGTAGGGGTTGTTTTGCTCGTGTTGGGCGACGTCGTCAAGACGACTTTGAGCGTCAAGGGCAGCGGTTGGGGCAGTGGTTGGCTGGCAAGCACGACCTGGTCCGTGGCGCTGCGGCTGCACCGCCGCTGGCCCTCTCACACCGCCCTGTCCTACGTGGGCACCGCGGTTTTGCTGCTCATCATCGGGCTGTGGACGTTCGGGTTGTGGTTGGGTTGGACGCTCTTTTTTATGCTGGACCCAAGGGCGGTGGTGTCGAGCGCGGACGGCGAGCCGACGGGGTTTCTCGAGCGCGCCTACTTCGTGGGGTACACGCTCATCACCCTGGGCAACGGGGAATACGAGCCGCAGGTGGGGTTTTGGCAAATCATGACGCTGCTGGCCGCGACGCTGGGCTTTTTCGTCATCACGCTCGCCATCACCTTTTTGCTGTCCGTGTTGCCCGCGGTGGTCGGCAAACGGCAGCTCGCGTCGTACATCGCCAGTTTGGGCATGACGCCCGCCGACGTCGTGCTGAACGCCTGGGACGGCGACGGTTGCGACGCGCTGACCCAGCACTTGTCCACCCTGAACGACGCGCTCGGGCGGGTGGCGCAGCAACACCTGGCTTTTCCCGTCCTCCACTACTTTCACTCTGCCGAGCGCCGTACGGCCTTACCGCTGCGCGTCGCCGCGCTGGACGAGGCGCTCGGCGCTTTGTTCTACGGCCTGGAGTGCCGGCCGACCGCGCACCGGCTGCGCCCTTTGCGGGAGAGCGTCGGCAGCTTGCTCGACACCCTCGACAACAGTTATCTCGGCGCTCACGACGAAGACACGCCGCCCCCGACGCCCCTGGACCCGTTGCGTGAGGGCGGGCTCGAGACCCAACCGCCGGAGGACTACCGCCGCGCCCTCCGAGAAAAAACCGCGCGGCGCAAACTCTTGCACAGCTACGTGGTCAAAGACGGTTGGCTGTGGGACGACGTGTTTAGGGGCGAGAAAGAGGCAAGGGAGAGCTAGGTTTTACAGCGTTTGCTCCAGGGTTGAAGACGCCTTTCAACCCGCCGTCGGTACAACCCGGTGTCACTCTTCTCAGTCGCTCGCCAGGGACGGCGCGCCGCGCGGCGTCAGCACTTTGCCCGAGGACAACACGGGCGCAGCAGCTTCGCTGATTTTTTCAAAAGTGGCAAGGGCCTGCGCGGTGACCTGGTCCATGTTGTAGTAGCGGTAGGTCGCCAGCCGTCCCACGAAGTGCACATTCGGCAGCGTGTCGGCGAGCGCCTTGTACTTTTTGTAGAGCGCGGCGTTTTCGGGTTTGGGCACCGGGTAGTAGGGGTCGCCCTCGGCTCGAGGGTACTCGTACACCACGCTCGTCATGGGGTGGCGCTGGCCGGTCAAATACTTGAACTCGGTCACGCGGGTGTAGGGGTGCTCGTTGGGGTAGTTTACGACCGGGGCGTTTTGAAAGGTTTCTTGCGCGTGGGTCTCGTGCTTGAACTCTAGCGAGCGGTAGGGCAGCTTGCCGTAGCGGTAGGAAAAAAAGGCGTCTACCGGCCCGGTGTAAATCAGCTCGCGGTAGTCGACGAGTTCGCGGACCTCTTCGAACGAAGCGTTCAGCATGATTTTGATGTTCGGGTGGTCCAGGATGCGCTCGAACATCCGGGTGTAGCCGCGAGCGGGCATCGCCTGGAAGGTGTCGGCAAAGTAGCGGTCGTCGCGGTTGAGGCGCACTGGCACCCGCGCGGTCACGGTGGCGTCGAGTTCGCTAGCGTCTAAGTCCCACTGTTTGCGGGTGTAGCCGCGGAAGAACTTTTCGTACAGCTCGCGCCCGATTTTTGAAACGACCACGTCTTCGGAGGTGCGCACCTCGGCGACGGGTTCGGCCCTCGCCTCGAAAAAAGCCGCCAACTCGTCCGGCGTCAGCGACAAGCCGTAGAGTTCGTTGACCGTGTCTAAGTTGATGGGCAGCGGCACCAGGCGGCCGTCGACCGAGGCCTTAACCCGGTGCTCGTAGGGCCGCCACTCGGTGAACTGCGACAGGT